>DBAW01000171.1 GCA_002291855.1 Sphingomonas sp. UBA1000 | reverse complement strand
GGCCGAGGGGCGGGCGGCGGCGGCCGAGGCCGGGGCGGCGTTTCACCCTCTGGCCGGGCTTGGCCATCTGGCGCATGAAGAGGATCCGGCCGGGGTTGCCGCGCATATCCGCGCGGTGCTCGCCGGACCGGCAACGGGGGCAGCATGAACGAAAGCTATGGCTGGATCGAGTTCGTGATCTTCGGCCCGTTGATCCTCGGTGTGCTGTTCTGGCAGCTCTGGTCCGTCAACCGCGAGATCAAAGCCGATCGCGCGCGCCGCGCCGCGGAGGAAGCCGCCGCCGCGCCGCCGCCAAGTTCACCGCCACTGTCTGCCGGCTCAGCCGGGCCGGCGGGGCATGCGGAAGGGCAGCATCCACTGGACGGCGGGCGACACGAACCGGGTCAGTGACAGGCTTTCATGCACGGCGGCGACGCGTTCGCCGAACAGCGTCGTCTCCAGCGCCGAGCGTGCGTAGAAGGGCGTGTCCTCCCAGGTGCGGCGCACCCGCGCCACGCCCTGATCGGCCCGGGTTTCGCGGTTCATCAGCCACCAGGTGCGCGGCAGCGGGGCCGCCGGGGGCAATTCCGCCTCGCTGACGCCGCCCTGATGATCGAAGCGCAGCGCGGCGGCAAAGCGCGACCGGTCGGCCCGCACCCCTTCATACAGCACCGCCACGTCCGACCCCAGATGCGCGCGCGACCATTGCCAGTCGACAAAGCCGGCCTCGAGCGATTCCGACCCGTCATTGCAGTCGAAATAGGCATGGCCGTTCCAGCTGATGCCGGGGCTGTCCATCACCACCTCCACCCGCGCGCGCGGCGCGATCGGCCGCCAGTGATGCCGGCCATCGGGATCGAGGGTGAAGCTGTTGGGGTTGATGAACTCGGGCAGCAGCCGCACCCGCCCGCGCACGCGGCGGGGCAGGGGGGTGGCGATCTCGTCAATGTCGATCACCAGCCCCTCGCCGGTCCAGCGCATCGCACTCGGCCCGACGGCAAGCAGATCGGGCGCGCGCGCGACCGCGGCGGCACCCCGTTCGGTCATCGCCCAGCGCGCGCCGCGCGGGCCATAAAGCGCGACGTTGATCGCGCTGTGACGGATCGGCTCGCCGCGCCCGCTCGCCTTGTAATAAGGCGAGAACACCGAGCCGACAAAGCCGATGATCGTCAGCCCGAAATCGCCTCCGTCGGAGAGGGCGTCGACATACCACCAGGCATAGCCGCCGGGCGCGACCGCCCGGTCGAAGCGAGGTCCGCCAGAACGGTCTTCGCCGCCAATCGACCGGACAAGGCCGCCATCGGCACCCCCGCGCCCGGATGGACACTCCCGCCCGCGCAATAAAGCCCAGGGATCCGTGTCCGGCTGCCGGGGCGGAGGAAGGACGCCGCCCATCCGTGCGAGGCCCGTCCATAAAGGGCTCCACCCGTCGAGGGATAGAGGTGCTCGAAATCCGTCGGCGTCACCACGACCGGGGGCCGGGTTGGGCTGAGGTCCAGCCCGCATGCCCGCAGCCGCGCCTGCATCTGCCTGGTGCATGTCTCGATCTCCTCTTGGCCATAATCATGGCGGTCGCCATTGGCGGGGGCATTGACGATGATCTGGAAGCGTTCCGGCCCGGCGGACGGCGCTCCCCCGGCCGTCGCCGGACGGTCGAGCGCGCAGACATAGACGGTCGGGTCGCGTGGCGGGCGGCCGCCGGCAATATCGTCGAACTCCGCCCGGTAATCATCTGAAAAAAGAACATTATGTCTGACAAGCGGCAGGCCTTCGGCCTGCGCCTGCATCAAAAATGTGAAGGCCGAGAGCGACCGGTTGGCAGGGGCAGGGGCGCTCACCGCCCGCGCCACGCCGCCGCCGAAGCGGCCGGCGGCGAGTGCGGCCACATCCGCGCCTGCAATCACTGCCCGCGCCGCGATCCGCTCGCCCGAATCGAGCCTGATCCCGGTGACGCGGCCGCCGCCGGTTTCGATCTCCGTCACGTTTGTGCCGGTGCGGAGCACCGCGCCGTGCCGCACCGCCAGCCGGGCAAGCGCGGCGGCCAGCGCGTGGATGCCCCCTTCGATCAGCCACACCCCGGCCTGTTCGACATGGGCGATGAGTGCAAGCGTCGCCGGCGCGCGATAGGGCGAGGAGCCGCAATAGGTCGCATAGCGGGCGAACAACTGCACCAGCCGGGGATCGCGGAACGTGCGGCCGAGCATCCGGGCCAGCGGCGTATAGGGGTGGATCGCGGCCAGCGCGCCGACCCGCATCATCCCGATCCGCCAGGTCAGGCCGATGGGGTTGGTGCGCGTGGCACGCATGAAGCTGTGCTCGAGCGTCTCGAAACTGTGCCGCGCCTGCGCCATGAAGGCGCGGAAGCCATCGGCCTCGCGCGCACCGGCAAAGGCGGCGATGGCCGCGGCGCTCGCCTCCGGATCGGCATGCAGATCGAGCCGGCTGCCATCGCTCCAGCCATGGCGGGCAAGGATATCGGCCTGGGTGATCGTCACTTCATCGTCGAGCGCGGCCCCCGCTTCGGCGAATACCTCGTCGAACACGTCGCGCAGCGTGAACACTGTCGGGCCGCCATCGACCGAGACCGGGCCGTCGGCGCCGGGCACCTCGACCATGCGCGCCTTGCCGCCCGGCGCCGCCTGACGCTCGATCAGCGTGACCGGCACGCCGCGCGCGGCAAGCAGCGTCGCTGCGACCAGGCCGCCAATGCCGGCCCCGACCACCACGACGCCCTGATCGTCCGCCTCTCGCCCCGCCGCCACGCCGATACCGCCCCTCCCGCTTGTCGGTTGACCTGGACATAACATGCGTCCAACCATCTGGACAGATGGGGTGATCGACCGCAATGGCTAACCGTCTTCACAGGCTGCGGCTCGGCTGGACGGGCTGGCGCAACCGGCTGCTCGCCGCCCCCGGCTTCCGGCGTTTCGCCGCGCGCTGTGCGCCGCTGCGGCCGGTCGCGCACCGTTATGCCCGCGACCTGTTCGATCTGTCGGCAGGCTTTGTCTATTCGCAGATCGCCCAGGCGCTGATCGAATCGGGGCTGCTCGCGGCGCTCGCCGAACGGCCGCGGGACGAGGCGGAGGCCGCCGATCTTGCCGGACTGACGCCGGAGGCGGTGCGCGTGCTGCTGCGCGCCGGGGAACCGCTGGCGCTTACCGAGCAGGTGGGGGACGTGTGGACGCTCGGCACGCGCGGGGCGGCCATGTCGACCAGCCCCGGGGTGGCCGAGATGATTGCCCATCACCGGCTGCTTTATGCCGATCTTGCCGATCCGCTGGCGATGCTGCGCGGCGGCGGGCCGGGGCGGCTGGCGGCGCTGTGGCGCTATGATGGCACCGCGGATCCGGCGGATACGGCCAGCTATTCGGCGCTGATGGCGGCAAGCCAGCCGATGGTCGCCGAACAGGCGCTCGCCGCCTATGGATTCGGCCGGCACCGGGCGATGCTCGACATTGGCGGCGGGCTCGGGGCCTTTGCCGAGACGGTGTGCCGCGCCACGCCCGGCCTGTCGGCAGCGGTGTTCGATCTGCCGCCGGTCGCCGCCCGCGCCAGCGCGCGCTTTGCCGGGCTTGATCTGCCGCTTCGGGCGATTCCCGGTAGCTTCATTTGCGATCCGCTGCCCGGCGGGCATGATCTGATCACGCTCGTCCGGGTCGCGCATGACCATGATGACGGCCCGGTTGCCGCGCTGCTCGCGCGAATCCATGCCGTGCTGCCGCCCGGCGGCACGCTGCTGATCGTCGAGCCGCTGGCAGAGGCCCGGTCGGCCCCCCGCGTCGGAGCCTCTTATTTCGGGTTTTACCTTGCCGCGATGCGCTCCGGCCGGCCGCGCAGCTTTGCCGAATATCGCGGCATGGCGCGGGCGGCGGGCTTTGCCTCGGCGCGGTTGCTGCCGACCCCGCTCCCGCTTGCCGCCAGCGTGATCGTCATCCGCCGCTGACGTCAATTCAGGTTGACACACGATAGTGTCAAGACCATCATACATCTGACCCGGCATCCATTCCTGACCTTACGGAATGGAACGGGCCTCCGGGGGGAGGGCCAGATTATGGAATCACTTGCGGTCATCATCGAAGCGCCTGAGCAGCTTTCGTTGCGGCCGCTTGCGCTCACCGATGTCGGTGACGACGATCTTCTGGTCGACATCGCGTGGAGCGGCATCAGCACCGGGACTGAAAAGCTGCTGTGGACGGGGCGGATGCCGCCTTTTCCGGGCATGGGCTATCCGCTTGTGCCGGGCTACGAATCGGTGGGGCGCGTTGCCGATGCCGGGGCCAATGCCCAGGCGCGCATCGGCGAATGGGTGTTCGTGCCCGGCGCGCGCTGTTTCAAGGGCGCAAACGGCCTGTTCGGCGGTGCGGCGGCGCGGGTGATCGTGCCGGCGGCGCGGGCGATCCCGATCCCCGAGTCGCTGGGCGAGGCCGGTGTGCTGATGGCGCTGGCCGCCACCGCGCATCACATGCTGCCGGGCTTTGATCCGCCCGATCTGGTCGTCGGGCATGGCGTGCTCGGCCGGTTGCTGGCGCGGATCGCGATTGCACGCGGCGCGCCTGCGCCGACCGTCTGGGAAATCGATCCGCTGCGGCGCGGCGGGGCCGAGGGATATCAGGTCATCAACCCGGCCGATGATGGCCGGCGCGATTATCGCGCCATCTACGACGTCAGCGGTGCGCATGGCCTGATCGACGAACTAATTGGCCGGATGGCGCGCGGCGGCGAACTGGTGCTGGGCGGCTTTTACCAGCAGCCGGTCGCCTTTGCGTTTCCGCCTGCTTTCCAGCGTGAGGCGCGGATCCGCATCGCTGCCGAGTTTCAGCCCGCCGATCTCGCCGCCACGCGCGCGCTGATCGAGAGCGGGCAACTGTCGCTCGACGGGCTCGTCACCGACGTGCGCCCGGCGGACAAGGCAGCGGAGGCCTATGCAACCGCGTTCGGCGATCCGCGCTGCCTGAAAATGGTCATCGATTGGAGGACAAGGGCATGACGATGCTGGATGTGGACGCGCTGCGTGCGGAAGCCGCGGTCGATCCAGACCCGGTGCCGACCGGCGCCGCCACCAAGACGACGCAGATCATCGCGATTTACGGCAAGGGCGGATCGGGCAAGAGCTTTGCGCTCGCCAACCTGTCCTACATGCTCGCCCAGCAGGGCAAGCGGGTGCTGCTGATCGGCTGCGACCCGAAGAGCGACACCACCTCGCTGCTGTTCGGCGGCAAGTCCACGCCGACGATCATCGAAACCTCGTCGCGCAAGAAGCTCGCCGGTGACGAACTGGCCATCGAGGATGTCTGTTTTCAGCGCGACGGCGTGTTCGCGATGGAACTGGGCGGGCCTGAGGTCGGTCGCGGCTGTGGCGGACGCGGGATCATCCACGGCTTCGAGACGCTGGAAAAGCTCGGCTTCCACGACTGGGGCTTTGACTATGTGCTGCTCGACTTTCTGGGCGACGTGGTCTGTGGCGGCTTCGGCCTGCCGATTGCCCGCGACATGTGCCAGAAGGTGATCGTCGTCGGCTCGAACGATCTCCAGTCGCTCTACGTCGCCAACAATGTCTGCAAGGCGGTCGAATATTTCCGCAAGCTGGGCGGCAATGTCGGCGTCGCCGGGATGATCGTGAACAAGGATGACGGCACGGGCGAGGCGCATGCCTTTGCCGATGCGGTCGGCATTCCGGTGCTGTGCGCCATCCCCGCGCATGAGGATATCCGCCGCAAATCGGCCAATTACCAGATTATCGGCCGGCCCGACGGGCAATGGGGGTCGCTGTTCGAGGAACTGGCGAGCAATGTGCAGACGGCCCCGCCGCTCCAGCCGCGCCCGCTCGACCAGGACGGGCTGCTCGGCCTGTTCAAGCCCGAGGAGACCGGCGGCAATGTGACGCTGATGCCCGCCACCCAGGCGGACATGCGCGGCGGCACCTATGCTGAGCGGCCGTCCCTCGAAGTGATTTACGACGAGGTCTGAGCGATGACGGACCTGTCTCCCTCCACCCGCACGCTCGACCGGATCGACGCCGCGCCCGACGCGACGGTTTCCGTCGATGCCGGGGCACTGGGTTCCGCGCCGGTCGAGGCTGGCCCGGTTGAGGCTGGCGGCTGCCATGCGGGCGCGGAAAAGCTGCGCGCCCAGGCGGCGGCGGCTGGCAAGGCGGAACTGCTCGACGGCTATGCCCGCGACTATCCCAAGGGGCCGCATGATCAGCCGCAAAGCATGTGCCCGGCCTTTGGTTCGCTGCGCGTCGGGCTGCGGATGCGGCGCACCGCGACCGTGCTGTCGGGCTCGGCCTGCTGCGTCTATGGCCTGACCTTCACTTCGCATTTCTACGGCGCGCGCCGGACGGTCGGCTATGTGCCGTTCAACTCCGAAACGCTCGTCACCGGCAAGCTGTTCGAGGACATTCGCGACGCGGTGTTCCAGCTCGCCGATCCGGCGCTCTACGACACGATCATCGTCACCAATCTGTGCGTGCCCACCGCATCGGGCGTGCCGCTGCAGCTGCTGCCGCGCGAGATCAACGGGGTGCGCGTGATCGGCATCGATGTGCCGGGCTTTGGTGTGCCCACCCATGCCGAGGCCAAGGATGTGCTGGCGGGAGCGATGCTCGCCTATGCCCGCAAGGAAGCCCAGGCAGGGCCGGTGCAGGCCCCGCGCGAGCGCGCCGATCTGCCGACGGTGACGCTGCTCGGCGAAATGTTCCCGGCCGATCCGGTGGGCATCGGCATGATGCTCGCCCCGCTCGGCCTGCAGGCCGGGCCGGTGGTGCCGACGCGCGAATGGCGCGAACTGTATGGCGCGCTTGATTGCGCCGCGGTCGCCGCCATCCATCCCTTCTACACCGCCAGCATCCGCGAGTTTCAGGCCGCCGGACGTCCGGTCATCGGCTCGGCACCGGTCGGCGTCGATGGCACGGCGGACTGGCTGGCTGCGATCGGTGAGGCCTGCGGCATCGCTGCGGACAAGGTCGCCGCCGCCCAGAACCAGTTTCTGCCCGCCATTCGCGGCGCGCTGGCCGCCCGGCCGGTGCGCGGGCGGATCACCGTCTCGGGCTATGAAGGTTCCGAACTGCTCGTCGCCCGGCTGCTGATCGAAAGCGGGGCCGAGGTGCCCTATGTCGGCACCGCCTGCCCGCGCACCGCCTGGTCGGAAGCGGACCGGGCGTGGCTGGAGTCGCGCGGCACCTTCGTCCAGTACCGGGCAAGCCTTGAACAGGACATTGCGGCGGTCGAGGAATATCGCCCCGATCTGGCCATCGGCACCACGCCGGTCGTCCAGCATGCCAAGGCCAAGGCGCTGCCCGCGCTTTATTTCACCAACCTGATTTCGGCGCGGCCGCTGATGGGGCCGGCGGGGGCCGGCAGCCTGGCGATGGTCGTCGGGGCCGCGCTCGCCAATCAGGCGCGGTTCGACCGGATGCGCGATTTCTTCGACGGTGTCGGCGACGGCGCGACCGCCGGGGTGTGGGAAGACACGCCGGTCGACCGGCCGGATTTCAAGGCAAAGTTCGCGGCGCGCCGCATCGCTGCGGCCAAGGCGCAGGAGGCAATCGGCCAATGACGCTGATCCTCGATCATGACCGGGCGGGCGGCTATTGGGGTGCCGTCTATGCCTTTACCGCAGTCAAGGGCCTGCAGGTGATCATCGACGGGCCGGTCGGGTGCGAAAACCTGCCGGTCACCTCGGTGCTTCATTACACCGATGCGCTGCCGCCGCACGAGCTGCCGATCACCGTCACCGGCCTGTCGGAACAGGAACTGGGCCGCGATGGCACAGAAGGCGCGATGCGCCGGGCGTGGGAAACGCTCGACCCCGATCTGCCGTCGGTCGTCGTCACCGGCTCGATCGCCGAGATGATCGGTGGCGGCGTGACGCCCGAGGGCACGACGATCCAGCGCTTCCTGCCGCGCACCATCGACGAGGATCAGTGGCAGGCCGCCGACCGCGCGCTCGCCTGGCTGTGGACCCAGTTCGGGCCGAAGAAAATGCCTGGGCCGAAGCGGCTGAAGGAGGGTGAGCGCCCGCTCGTCAACATCATCGGGCCGATGTACGGCATGTTCAACATGCCCTCCGACCTCGCGGAAATCCGCCGTCTGGTCGAAGGCATCGGGGCCGAGGTGAACATGGTGTTCCCGCTCGGCAGCCATCTGGCCGATATCCGCCGACTGGCCGATGCCAGTGTCAACATCTGCATGTACCGCGAGTTCGGGCGGCTGCTGTGCGAGGCGCTGGACCGGCCCTATCTGCAGGCGCCGATCGGGCTGCAATCGACCACGGCGTTCCTGCGCAAGCTGGGCGAGCTGACCGGGCTGGACCCCGAACCGTTCATCGCGCGCGAAAAGCACACCACGATCAAGCCGCTCTGGGATCTCTGGCGGTCGGTGACGCAGGATTTCTTCGGCACTGCCAGTTTCGGCATTGTCGCCAACGAAACCTATGCCCGCGGCGTCCGGCATTTCCTCGAAGAGGATATGGGGCTGCCCTGCGCATTCAGCTTCGGCCGCAGCGCGGGGGTGAAGCCCGACAATGAGGCGGTGCGCCAGGCGATCAAGGCCAATCCGCCACTGATCCTGTTCGGCAGCTATAACGAGCGGATGTACATGGCCGAATGCGGTGCGCGCGGCATGTATGTTCCGGCCAGTTTTCCCGGCGCGGTCATCCGGCGGCACACCGGCACCCCGTTCATGGGCTATTCCGGCTGCACCTATATCCTGCAGGAGGTGTGCAACGCGC
>DBAW01000100.1 GCA_002291855.1 Sphingomonas sp. UBA1000 | reverse complement strand
GCGCTGAAATTCTGCTGGCTGTCGACGCCCAGCAGCACGTCGAACGGCGTTGCATCCGATGAGCCGTTGAAGCGCAGCGACCCGAATTGCTGGCCATCGGTCGCGTCGACGCCGTCCACCTGCACGCGCGTGCCGCGCTGGTCGATGGTCGTCGCGGCGCTGACCGCCGGCGCGACTGCCGCCGCAGCGGCGAACGCGGCGATCATCCCGACCCCGCGTGCCCGAAACCCGATCCCGTTCAAGGCCTTGCCGATGATCCTGTGCATGACGTTGATCTCCCACCCCTGATGGGCTGCCGGGATATCCGGACAGCCGCGCCCGATCTTCGTCAGATGAACATGACATGGCCGGGCCGGCATTCAGTGAATGCTGGGTTTACCTTTAATGTCCTTCAGTGTTCGTGCAATGCAAACTTTGGGGCCAAATCTGCCCGATCCGGGACAGTCGCGATGCCCGGGCGGTCATCTACGGCCCGGCATTGAGCGGGGATCAGTCGTGGGCGTGCAGAATGGCGCGCGCGGCAAATCTCGCGACGCAGTGATGGGAGCGGGGACAACGGGCCGGCGGACGACGGCAATGCGCCGCCGCGCGTCGCTCAGATCGCCGGGCCGGCCGGCACCCCGAACAGGTCATGCGCGTCCGCATCCTCGATCAGGACGGGGACGATGTCGCCGGGCTTGAGGCCGGCGGCGTCGCGCAGCAGCACCTGCCCGTCAATCTCGGGCGCATCGGCTTCCGACCGGCCATTGGCGCCGCCGTCCTCACCGTCATCGACCTCGTCGATGATCACATGCAGCGTGCGGCCGATCTTGGCCCTGAGCTTTGCGGCCGAGATGGCGGCGGTCTTGTCCATCAGCCGCTGGTAGCGCTCTTCCTTGACCTCTTCGGGCACCGGATCGGGCAGGGCGTTGGCCGCCGCACCCTCGACCGGTTCGAACCGGAACGCGCCGACCCGGTCGAGCTGCGCTTCATCCAGCCAGTCGAGCAGATACTGGAAATCCGCCTCGGTCTCGCCCGGAAAGCCGACGACGAAGCTCGACCGGATCGCCAGATCGGGCGCAATCGCCCGCCAGGCGCGGATGCGCTCCAGCACCTTGGCGTCATTGGCGGGACGACGCATCGCCTTCAGCACATTGGGGCTGGCATGCTGGAACGGGATGTCGAGATAGGGCGTCAGCAGCCCGTCCGCCATCAGCGGGATCACCTGATCGACATGCGGATAGGGATAGACATAGTGCAGCCGCACCCAGACCGGGCGGTCGGCGCTGCCGAGCCGGCCCAGCTCGCGCGCCAGATCGGTCATGTGCGCGCGCACCTCGCCGCCCTTCCATGGCCAGGACTGGTGACGCAGATCCAGCCCATAGGCCGATGTGTCCTGGCTGATCACCAGCAGCTCGCGCGTGCCGGCGGCGACCAGCTTTTCGGCCTCGCGCAGCACCGCATCGGGGCGGCGGCTGGCCAGATCGCCGCGGATCGACGGGATGATGCAGAAGGCGCAGCGATGGTTGCAGCCTTCGGAAATCTTCAGATAGCTGTAATGGCGCGGCGTCAGCTTCAGCCCGGCTTCGGGCACCAGATCCAGAAAGGGCGACGGCACCGGCGGGGCCGCTTCATGCACCGCGCCCACCACCGCTTCATATTGATGCGGCCCGGTGACGGCGAGGACATCGGGGAAGCGCGCGCGGATCACATCGGCTTCATTGCCCATGCAGCCGGTGACGATCACCCGGCCATTTTCGGCAATCGCCTCGCCAATCGCCTCAAGGCTTTCTTCCTTGGCGCTGTCGAGAAAGCCGCAGGTGTTGACCAGCACGACATCGGCATCGGCATAGTCGCCCGACAGCTGATAGCCATCGGCGCGCAGCTTGGTCAGGATGCGCTCGCTGTCGACCAGCGCCTTGGGGCAGCCGAGCGAAACCATGCCGACTTTGGGCGGGGTGGGGAGGGTCGTGGTCATGGGCAAGCCGCGCCCCATAAGCCAGACGCGCCGGCTTTTCCAGTCCGGGCTGGTGCGGAGGCCGACCGCCGCGCCGCCGGCTCAGTCGAACAGCCGTGCGATGGGGGCGAGCGACTCGCGGTGGGTCAGGTCGAGCTGGAGCGGTGTGACCGCGACATAGCCGTCCTGAATCGCTTCCAGATCGGTGGCATGGGCCGGCGTCTCGATGGTCGGGCCAAGCCCGAACCAGTGATATTCATAGCCGCGCGGATCGCGGTTGGAGACGATGCGCAGCCGGCCATAGTCGCGAAAGCCCTGCGCGACGACGCGCACGCCCTTGACCTGATCGGGCGCGCGCGCCGGGAAGTTGACGTTGATCAGCGTGCGCGGCGCCAGCGGCAGGCCGATCAGCGGGCGCAGCACGCGTTCGCCCCAGGCGCGCGCGGCGGCGAACGGCACATCGTCGCCCGGCGCGTCGGCCGCATGGACCTGGCTGAGCGCGATCGACCGCACCCCGGCGAGCGCGCCTTCCATCGCCGCCGACACCGTGCCCGAATAGGTCACGTCCTCAGCCAGATTGGCCCCGCGATTGACGCCCGACAGGATCAGGTCGGGCCGCGTGTCGCCCATCACCTTGGCGAGCGCCATCATCACCGAATCGGTCGGCGTGCCGGTGACGCAGAAGCGCCGCTCGCCCAGCCGCCGCAGCCGGAGCGGGCGGGTGATGGTCAGCGAATGGCCGGCCCCCGACTGTTCCTCGGCCGGGGCGACCACCCAGATATCGTCCGACAGGGTGCGGGCAATCTCTTCCAGCACGGCAAGGCCGCGCGCGTTGATGCCATCGTCATTGGTGAGCAGGATGCGCATCAGGCCGGCCCGATCGCCTCGTCCCCGCCCAGATAGGGGCGCAGCACCGCCGGCACCGCCACCGATCCGTCGGCGCGCTGATGGTTTTCGAGCACCGCGACCAGCGTCCGCCCGACCGCCAGGCCCGATCCGTTGAGCGTGTGGACGAAGCGCGTCGCCTTCTCCCCCGCAGGGCGGTAGCGGGCGTTCATCCGCCGGCTCTGGAAATCGGTGCAGGTCGAACAGCTCGAAATCTCGCGGTAGCGCGCCTGTCCGGGCAGCCACACTTCAAGGTCATAGGTGCGCGCGGCGGCAAAGCCCATGTCGCCGGTGCACAGCTTCATCCGCCGGAACGGCAGCTCGAGCCGGGTCAGAATGTCCTCGGCACAGGCGGTCATCCGCTCATGCTCGGCCTCTGACGCCTCGGGCGTGGTGATCGACACCATCTCGACCTTGTCGAACTGGTGCTGGCGGATGAAGCCGCGCGTGTCGCGCCCGGCCGCTCCGGCTTCCGACCGGAAACAGGGGGTGAGCGCGGTGAGGCGCAGCGGCAGTTCCGCCTCGCTCAGGATCGCCTCGCGGACGATATTGGTCAGGCTGACCTCCGATGTCGGGATCAGCCAGCGCCCGTCGAGCGTGCGGAACGAATCCTCGGCGAATTTGGGCAGCTGGCCAGTGCCGAACATCACCTCGTCGCGCACCAGCAGCGGCGGCACCGCCAGCTCATAGCCATGCTGGCCGGCCAGCGTGTCGAGCATGAACTGGCCAAGCGCACGGTAGAGCCGCGCGACCGGCCCGCGCAGCAGCGTGAAGCGCGCCCCCGCCAGCTTGACGCCGGTGTCGAAATCCAGCCCCAGCGCCGGGCCGATGGCATCATGCTCGCGCGCGGCAAAGGCAAAACCGGGCTGCGCGCCGCGTTCATGGATCAGCGCATTCTCGGTCTCGTCCGCGCCATCGGGCACATCGGCGAGCGGCAGGTTGGGGATGATCGCCAGCCGCGCCTCAAGCTCGGCGGTCAGCCGGCGTTCGGCCTCTTCCAGCGCAGGCAGCTCGTCCTTCAGCCCCGCGACCTCGGCCATCAGCGCCGCAGCTGCCGCCTCGTCGCGCTGCGCCTTGGCCTGGCCGATGGCCTTTGACGCCTCGTTGCGGCGGGCAAGGGCTGCCTGCAACGCGGTCGCCGCCGCGCGGCGCTGCTCGTCGAGCGCGAGGAGTTCGGTCGCGGCCGGGTCCAGCCCGCGCCGTGCCAGCCCGGCATCGAAGGCGGCCGGATCGTCCCTGATGATGCGGATGTCGTGCATGGCCCCGGCTATGGCCGGGCCGGCGGTGGCGCGCAACCCTGCCTGCCTGCTTGGCCTCCCCGTCCTTCCCCCCGGCCTGTGCAACCGTGCGTCTGCTCCGGCGTTGAGCGGACATGGCCATGATCGGGGTGCCGATGATGGCGCAGGAGAGGGAGGGCAGTCATGAAAATCCCGCACGACACGCTGGTGCTGGTTGTCGATGGCGGCCGGATGCTGCTGTTCCGCAATGCCGGCGGCGCGTTCGACCCCGAACTGGAGCTGCTGGCGGCGGCGGAGCAGGACAATCCTCCCACCGCCGCGCAGGGCAGCGATGCGCCCGGGCGCGGCTTTGCGTCCGCGGGCGCGCCGATGCCGGGCGCCCCCGGCCATCGGGGCGGAGCCACGGCGCGCAGTGCCTATGCCAATACCGATCTGCACGCGCTCGAAGAAACCCGCTTCGCCGCCGAGGCTGCCGCGATGCTCAATGCCCGCGCCGAGGCCGAGGGGAATGCGCGACTGATTGTCGTCGCGCCCGCGCCGACGCTGGGCGCGCTGCGCGACCATTACAGCAAGGCGGTTGTCGAACGGCTGATCGGCGAGGTGGCCAAGGATCTGACCAATCATCCGGTCGACCGGATCGCGGCGATCCTGGCCGCTGCCTGACAGGCGGGCGAGTGGCATGGTTGCGCGTGGGTAAACCCCCGGCTCCGGGATCGCCCTTAGGGGAAAAATCGAGGCTCATCCGTAGTTTCACAAGCTTGCCGGATTGGCGGTTTTTGGCCGATTTTAACCCTGTCAGGCGAACAGGGAGCAGGTGGGATGGGCAATCAGGCGATGACGGTTCGACCGGCGGCCGAAACCCGTGCGCGGCTCGAGGCGGGGCTGGACATGACCCGCGCGCTTGGCGAGCATCTGCACTGGATCCTGCATCTGGCGCGCGAGGCGGCCGAACACCGGACGCTGGCGCTCGACGCGGCCTCCGCCGAACTGCGCGAGGCGCATCTGGAAGTCGCCGCCGCCTATCAGAAGCGCATCGAGGAAGCCCGGCGCGCGCTGGGCAGCGGCCCCGCGGTTGAGGCACGCGCCGCCTGACCGCCGGCCGCCGGCGATTGCGCCGGCCGCACCCGGCCTGGCTGCGCGGCCGGCTTCCCTCGGTAGATCGGAAGAGCGTCG
>DBAW01000142.1 GCA_002291855.1 Sphingomonas sp. UBA1000 | reverse complement strand
GCGCCGCGCCGCGCGTGCTGATATAGTCCATGGCGGGCCGGATTAACCGTCGGGGACCGCCGGGGCAAGAAAGCGATCAGCCGCGCGCGCGGCGGCGCAGCGCGAGCAGATAGATGACCGCTGCGGCAGCGGCGAAGAAGAACCATTGCAGCGCATAGGCGATGTGATTGTCGGGCACATCGGCAAGGCTGGGCGGCCGGGCAGGCAACAGGCCGGGGGCGGGCGTCGTCGCCACCAGCCGCCAGACATGCGCCTTGTCGGGCGCGATCACGCCGCTGACCGGCCCGCCGGTCCAGCGTGGCGGCGCGGGCGTGGGCGACCAGCCCATCACCGCCTGAAAACCCGGCCCCTCGGCCCCGCGCGCACAGGCAGCGACATGCACCCAGCCGGTATCGCCCTTGGGGTTGCGGCCGGCCTGCGCGCTCCAGCCGGTGACGGTCAGGCAATAGGCCGATGCCCGGCGGAACAGCGGCGGATCGCGCGGATCGGGCACCGCCGGCAGCGCGATTTCGGCCAGGCCGCGCGCGGCGGCATAACGGGCGATCAGCGCCTTTTTCTCGGCCGAACGCGCCAGCTGCCAGATGCCGAGCGCGATCATCACCGCCACCGCCCCGGCGACGATGATGGTGGGGACAAGCGGCAGGCGCAGGGGCGTGCGGGGACTGGTCATGACGGCTCGATCCGGCCTTCGCGCGCCTGATTGCGATGTTCAAGGAAGATCAGCGCCGCCTTGGCCGCGCGCAGGCTGAAGAGCGTCAGCACCAGCGTCAGCGGGCCCCAGAGCAACAGATGCACGAACACCGGCGGCGAAAAACGCAGCTCGACCAGAAGGGCCGCGACGGTCACCACCGTGCCGATGCCGAGCGTCAGGAACGCCGCCGGCCCGTCGCCGACATTATAGCGCCCGAAATCCAGCCCGCACGCCCGGCAGCGCGGCGCGAAACGGATCAGGCCATCGAACAATGTCGGTGCGCCACAGGCCGGGCACAGGCCGCGCAGGGCAGCGGCGGCGAGTTCGGGAGACGCCATTTCAGTCCTTCCCCGGCGGACGGTTTGCGTCCGCTGCAATGCAAAACGGCGCCGGGACGATCCGCCCCGGCGCCGCTTGAACAGGATGGGCGCAGCCCATCACCGGATCAGCCGTGAACCGGCGCGCCCCAGCTGCCCCACACATAGATGGCGACGAACAGGAACAGCCACACCACGTCGACAAAGTGCCAGTACCACGCCGCCGCTTCGAAGCCGAAATGCTGGCGCGGGGTGAAATCGCCGCGATAGCCGCGCACCAGGCAGACGATCAGGAAGATCGTGCCGACAAGCACGTGGAAGCCGTGAAAGCCGGTCGCCATGTAGAAGGCGGCACCGTAATTCAGCCCCTTAAACGGGATCGGCGAGTGCAGATATTCATAGGCCTGGATGGCCGAGAACAGCAGGCCGAGGCCGATGGTCAACCACAGACCCTTCTTGAACCCTTCGCGATCGCCGTTGATCAGCGAATGATGCGCCCAGGTCACGGTGGTGCCCGAGCAGAGCAGGATCAGCGTGTTGAGCAGCGGGAAGGCGAACGGATCGATCACTTCCAGCCCCTTGGGCGGCCACTGGGCGGCGATTTCGGCGATCTGCACGGACCCGTCGACGATTTCGAGCGGCACCGGGAAGAGCGAGAAGTCGAACCACGCCCAGAACCAGCCGACGAAGAACATCACTTCGGAAGCGATGAACAGGATCATGCCGTAGCGCAGGTGCAGCTGCACGACCGGGGTGTGATCGCCGCTGTTGGCTTCGCGCACAACGTCCGACCACCAGCCATACATGGTGTAAAGCACGCCGGCGAGGCCGAGCAGGAACACATAGCCGCCATAGGCCGCCTGGTGCATCCACATCACGCCGCCGACCGCCATGGTCAGCGCCGAGAACGAGCCCAGGAGAGGCCAGGGGCTGGGGGGCAGAATGTGATAATCGTGGTTCTTGGCGCCGGCCATGATGCGTCCCTGCTCCGTTGATCGAAAAGCCCTAGCTGCCCTGCCCGGCGGAATCCACCGGGTAGAAGGTGTAGCTGAGGGTGATTTGCTGGATATCCTTCGTGTCGGGATCATCAAGGATCGCCGGATCGACGAAGAAGGTGACCGGCATGCGCACGCGCTCGCCGGGCTTGAGCGTCTGCTCGGTAAAGCAGAAACACTCGATCTTGTTGAAATATTTGCCCGCCTGATCGGGCGAGACGTTGAACACCGCCCGGCCCGTCACCGGCCGGTCGGTCAGGTTCTGGGCATAATAGAACGCCATGTCGCGCGCGCCAACGGCCACGCGCTGCACCGGCTGCTCAGGCCCGAACCGCCAGGGCAGGCCCGATGCGGTGTTGGCGTCGAAACGCACGGCCACCTGCACGCTGCTGGCGCGGGTCGGCAGATCGGCCTCGGTCGCGCGCATCGTCGTGCCGCCAAAGCCGGTCACCTGACAGAACAGCCGGTAAAGCGGCACGGCGGCAAAGCCGAGGCCGACCATGGCAAGCGCCATCAGCGCGGCGAGCGCGGCGCTGCGGCGGTTGCGAAGCGCGAGGTCGGTCATACGCCCGGCTGCCCGATCTTGGCGAAGGTGAGGAAGAAGAACAACAGCGCCATGCCGGCCAGCACCAGCGCCATCACCCGCGACCGGGCGCGCTGACGGGCGCGAATCTCTTCGGTCGGGTCGGTCATGCGAGCCTCATCGCAACGATGTCGGCAACGAGCGCACCGAACAGGATGAACAGATAAAGGATCGAAAAAGCGAACAGCTTTTTCTCGGCCTTCATGCCCTCCACCGGCTGTGCCGGCGGGAAGCCGACACGCACCGCGAGCAGCAGGAACACCGCGCTCAGCACCGCCGCCGCGACACCATAAACCGGCCCGGCCAGCCCCAGCGGCCAGGGCGCGACCGCCGCCGCGATCATCGGCAGCGTGTAGAGGAAGATCTGCCGCCGCGTCGCGCGTTCACCCGCGACCACCGGCAGCATCGGCACGCCGGCATTGGCGTAATCCATGCGCACGAACAGCGCGAGCGCCCAGAAATGCGGCGGCGTCCACAGGAAGATAATCATGAACAGCAGCACCGGCATCAGCGTGACGTCGCCGGTGACGGCGGCCCAGCCGATCAGCGGCGGGAACGCCCCGGCGGCGCCGCCGATCACGATGTTCTGCGGCGTCCGCGGCTTCAGCCACATCGTGTAGATGACGGCGTAGAAGAAGATCGAGAAAGCAAGGATCGCGGCGGCGAGCCAGTTGGTCGCCAGCCCCATGATCACCACCGAAAAGCCCGACAGCGCCATGCCGAAATGCAGCGCCGATTCGGGCGCCATCCGCCCGGCGGGCAAGGGCCGGCGCGCGGTGCGCTTCATCTTGGCGTCGATATCGGCTTCATACCATTGGTTGAGCGCCCCGGCGGCACCCGCCGCCACCGCGATGCACAGGATGGCGGTAAAGCCGATCACCGGATCGATCCCGCCCGGCGCGGCGAGCAGGCCGCACAGGGCAGTGAAGACGACGAGCGTCATCACCCGCGGCTTGGTCAGCGCGAGAAAGTCCCGCCAGTCGGCGGGCATCGGGACGGATGCGTCGAGCGTGGTGCTGTTCATCGCCTGGCACTCTTGCTGTGCAGCCGGCGCGAAAGGCCATGCCTCCCGCGCCGTCCGCTGCACGTCCCGCCAACAGGGCGGGGCCGGTGGCCCGCCGCCGGAATCGGCAGCGGGCCGGACGCCGAAGGTCAGTCGATCTTCGGCAGGGTTTCGAACTGGTGGAACGGCGGCGGGCTGGACAGGGTCCATTCCAGCGTCGTCGCACCTTCGCCCCACGGATTGTCGGCAGCCTTGCGGCCGGCGAGCAGCGAGACGATCACGTTGACGAAGAAGATCGCCATGCCGAGCGCCATGATGCCATAGCCGACGCTCGCCAGATGGTTGTAGGCGGCATAGGCATCCGGATAGTCCGGATAGCGGCGCGGCATGCCCTGAGTGCCCAGGAAGTGCATCGGGAAGAACAGCACGTTCACGCCGACGAAGAACACCCAGAAATGCAGCTGGCCCAGCAGCTCGTTATACTGGCGGCCGCTCATCTTGGCGAACCAGTAATAGAAGCCGGCGAACAGCGCGAACACCGCACCCAGCGACAGCACATAGTGGAAGTGCGCGACGACATAATAGGTGTCGTGCAGATTGTCGTCGACACCGCCATTGGCGAGCACGACGCCGGTCACGCCACCGACGGTGAACATGAAGATGAACCCGAGCGCCCACAGCATCGGCGTCTTGAAGGTGATCGAGCCGCCCCACATGGTCGCGATCCACGAGAAGATCTTGATGCCGGTCGGCACCGCGATCACCATCGTCGCCGCGGTGAAGTACATCTTCACATTCACGCTCATGCCGGTCGTGAACATGTGGTGCGCCCACACGACGAAGCCGATCACGCCGATCGCCACCATCGCATAGGCCATGCCCAGATAGCCGAACACCGGCTTGCGGCTGAAGGTCGCGATGATCTGGCTGACGATGCCGAAGCCCGGCAGGATCATGATGTACACTTCGGGATGGCCGAAGAACCAGAACAGATGCTGGTAGAGCACCGGATCGCCGCCGCCGGCCGCATCATAGAATGCGGTGCCGAAGTTGCGGTCGGTGAGCAGCATGGTGATCGCGGCCGCGAGCACCGGCAGCGCGAGCAGCAGCAGGAAGGCGGTGACCAGCACCGACCACACGAACAGCGGCATCTTGTGCAGGGTCATGCCCGGCGCGCGCATGTTGAAGATGGTGGTGATGAAGTTGATCGCGCCAAGGATCGACGCCGCGCCGGCCAGGTGCAGCGACAGGATCGCCATGTCGACCGCCGGACCCGCCGAGCCGCTGGTCGACAGCGGCGGATAGACGGTCCAGCCCGTGCCCGCGCCATTGCCGGTGCCGCCCGGCACAAAGGCCGAGCCGAGCAGCAGCAGGAAGGCGGGAACGGTCAGCCAGAAGCTGATATTGTTCATGCGCGGAAAGGCCATGTCCGGCGCGCCGATCATGATCGGCACGAACCAGTTGCCGAAGCCGCCGATCATCGCCGGCATGACCATGAAGAACACCATGATCAGGCCATGGGCGGTGATCAGCGCGTTCCACAGGTGATAGGCCTGATCCATCGAGGCGGCCGAGCCTTCGACGATGCTGGCCCAGCCCTGGAGATACTGGACGCCGGGGGCGGCCAGTTCCATGCGCATCAGGCCCGAAATCGCGCCACCGACGATCCCCGCGATGATCGCGAAGATCAGGTAAAGCGTGCCGATATCCTTGTGGTTGGTCGACAGGAACCAGCGCGCGAAGAAGCCCGGCTTGTGGTCGGCGTCATGCGCGTGATGCCCATGGTCCGCGACAAAGGCGGACGGGGTTGCAGCAATCTCAGTCATCAGTTGACACCCTGGCTGGGTTCGCCGCCGGGGGCGGCAGAAACGCTGGCGGTCTCGGCGGCGGCGGCAGCGGCCGGCGCGGCCTCGGCCGCACCCGGCATCTTGCCGCCCTTGGCCGCGACCCAGGCCGCGAACTTTTCAGCCGACACGACTTCGATCGCGATCGGCATATAAGCGTGGCGCGCGCCGCACAGTTCCGAGCACTGGCCGAAATACACACCTTCCTTTTCCGCCTTGAACGCGATCTCGTTCACGCGGCCGGGGATGGCGTCGAGCTTCACCCAGAAGGACGGCATCGCAAAGCTGTGGATCACGTCGTTGGACGTGGTCAGCAGGCGGATTTCCTGCCCGACCGGAATGACCATGCGGTTGTCGACGGCCAGCAGGCGCGGGCCATCGGCGTCGGTGCGCTGCTTGGCACCCGGCTTGGGCTGATCCTCGAGCATGTTCGACACGATCTCGAACCCGCCATGATCCGGATACTGATAGGTCCAGTACCACTGGTTGCCGATCGCCTTGACCGTAACCGCATCCTTGCCGGCCGGCTTGAACTGGGCGGCGAGCAGGCTGATCGAGGGAATGGCGATGCCGACCAGGATCAGCACCGGCACCAGCGTCCAGATCACCTCGATCGCGGTGTTGTGCGACGTCTTGGACGGCACCGGATTGGCGGCGCGGCGGAAGCGGACGATGCACCACAGCAGCAGGCCGAGCACGAGGACGCAGATCGCGACCATGATCGGCATCAGCAGCGCATCATGCATCCACAGCGCGCGGCGGCCATTGGGCGAGAACTGCGCCTGCAGGCCGATCGCGCGATCGGTCGGCATGCCGATGCCGGCCACCGGGGCCTGCACGGCATCGTCGGCGGGTGCCTGGGCCGCAGCCGGAGCTGCGGCCACGGGTTTGGCTTCGGCCGCCACCGTCGCTGCTTGTTGGGGCGCATCCTGCGCCTGGGCAATGGCCGGCGCAAATGCGAGGCCGATCGCGAGCAAGAGGGTTTTGGCGAGCTTCATAGGCGTCCCGTTTTCTTCCATCGGTTGTTGCTGGCGGACGCCGGCAACAGGCGGTCCTGACAACGAAATCGGGCGGCTTATAGGCGCGGTTCCGGGCCGCCTCAAGATCGGTTATGTCCGCTAACATATATTATAGAACACGGGCGCAGCATTGCACGCCCGGGGCCAAGCGCGTATCGCGGCGGGCATGACCGGCGCCACCTCCCCCACCCTTTCCGACGACCAGATTCTGGCTGAATTCCGTAGCGCCGGCGCGCTGCTCGACGGGCATTTCATCCTGTCGTCGGGCCTGCGCAGCCCGCGCTATCTGCAATGCGCGCGGGTGCTGATGAACCCGGCGCGCGGCGCCCGACTCGCCGCCGCGCTCGCTGCGCGGCTGCCGGACGATGTGCGCGCGGCGATCAGCGCGGTGGTGTCCCCGGCGATGGGCGGGGTGATTGCCGGCCATGAAATGGGCCGTGCGCTCGGCGTCGACGCGATGTTCCTCGAAAGGCCCGACGGGGTGTTCCATCTGCGCCGCGGCTTTGCGCTGGAGCCGGGGCAGAAGGTGCTGATGATGGAAGATGTGGTGACGACCGGCCTGTCGTCGCGCGAAGCCATTGCCGCGATCCGCGCCGCCGGGGGCGAAGTCGTCGCCGCGGCCGCGCTGGTCGACCGGTCGAACGGCAGCGCCGATCTGGGCGTGCCGTTTTTCCCGCTGATCCGGCTCGACGTGCCCAGCTATGCGCCCGACGCGCTGCCGCCCGAACTGGCGGCGATCCCGGCGGTCAAGCCCGGGAGCCGCGCGGCATGACGCTGCGGCTGGGTGTCAACATCGATCATGTCGCCACCATCCGCAACGCGCGCGGCGGCGACCATCCCGATCCGGTGCGCGCGGCGGAGATCGTCGCCGCCTGCGGGGCCGACGGCATCACCGCCCATCTGCGCGAGGACCGTCGCCATATCCGCGACGCCGATCTGGAACGGATCATGGCGGCGACCGATCTGCCGCTCAATCTGGAGATGGCGGCGACCGAGGAAATGCTGGCGATCGCGCTGCGCCACCGCCCGCACGCCGCCTGCATCGTGCCCGAAAAGCGCGAGGAGCGGACGACCGAGGGCGGGCTGGATGCCGCCGGGCTGCACAACCAGCTGGCACCACTGGTGTCGCGGCTGGGCGATGCGGGCATTCGCGTCAGCCTGTTCATCGAACCCGATCCCCGCCAGATCGAGGCGGCGATCCGGCTGGGCGCGCCGGTGGTCGAGTTTCACACCGGCCGCTATGCGCATCTGCTGCTGGCGGACGATCAGCCGGCGGCAACCGCCGAGCTGGCGCGCATCGCCGATGCCGCGGCGCTCGCGGCCAAGAACGGCATCGAATCGCATGCCGGGCACGGCCTGACCTTTGCCAATGTCGTGCCCATCGCCGCCATCCCGCAGATCGCCGAGCTGAACATCGGCCATTATCTGATCGGTGAGGCGATTTTCATCGGGCTGGACCAGAGCATCCGGCAGATGCGTGCGCTGATGGATGAAGCGCGCGGCATCACGGGAACGCGCGCCGCCTCATGATCGTCGGCCTCGGCTCCGATCTGTGCAGCATCGAGCGGATCGCCGCATCGCTCGCGCGGTTCGGCGACCGGTTCGAACAGCGGGTGTTCACCGATGCCGAGCGCGCCCGCGCCGCGCGGCGGCCGCTGACCAAGGCGGGCACCCTCGCCAAGCGCTTTGCCGCCAAGGAGGCGTTTTCCAAGGCGGTCGGCACCGGCTTTCGCCGCGGCGTGTTCATGCGCGACATCGGCGTGGTCAACCTGCCCTCGGGCGCGCCGACGCTGGCGCTGGACGGCGGCGCGCGCGCGGCGCTCGATGCGCTGATCCCCGCCGGCCATGTCGCGCGGATACATTTGACATTGACCGACGACCATCCCTGGGCGCAGGCGTTCGTGATTATCGAGGCGGTGGCGGAATGATGGCACCGCCGCGATCCCCGTTCAGCGCCTGCACAGCCACAGGGTGCAACAGCGGCAGGCGTATGGCCGGGGGCATGATCGGGTGAACGGAACGGACGGAATGGAACAGGGCGCGACGATGGCAGGGCCGAAAGACAAGACCGACTGGCTGGCCGAGGCGCGCGGCATCTTCTGGCTGCTGCTGGCGGTGCTCGGCTTTCACAGCTTCATCGCCAAGCCTTTCTATATCCCGTCGGAATCGATGATGCCCGGCCTGCTGGTCGGCGACCGGCTGGTCGTGTCCAAATATCCCTATGGCTGGTCCTATGTTTCGCCGACCTTCCATATCCTGCCGTTCATGCCGGGGCGGCTGTTCGGGCGGCTGCCGGAGCGCGGCGATGTCGTGATCGCCTCCCCGCCGGGCGTCCGGCAGGATTATATCAAGCGGGTGATCGGCCTGCCCGGCGACCGGATCGAGATGCGCGGCGGCACTCTGGTGCTGAACGGCGTGCCGGTCCGGCGGTCGCTGCCCGCGCCGCGGCTGATCCCGGTCGATGCCAATGCGCCGTGCCGCGACGACCAGTTTCCCGGCCGCCTTGTGACCGGCCCGGACGGCAAGCCCTATTGCGCGCTGCCCATCGTGCGCGAAACCCTGGCCAATGGCCGCAGCTTCGACACCATCGATCTGGGGGCCAGCTCGACCGACGATTTCCCGCCGCTGACTGTGCCAGAAGGGCATGTCTTCCTGGTCGGCGACAATCGTGACCGCTCGGCCGATAGCCGCGTGCCGCTCGACCAGGGCGGGCTGGGCGGGCCGGTGCCGTGGGAGAATCTGGGCGGCCGGGCGGAGTTCATCACCTTCTCGCTCGACGGCACGGCCGAATGGTACAATCCGATCAGCTGGCTGCAGGCGCTGCGCGGCGGCCGGGCGGGCAACTCGCTGCATCCGGCACGCGCGGAGCGCTGACCGCGCGCCGGCCCGGTCCAGGCCTTTGATTTGGCAAATTTTCCGAGCCGCTGGGTGATCCAACCCGGCTTGAAAATGCTCTAGGCCGGGCCGCGCATCACAGCCGCAGCCGGCCAAAAAAGTTCGGGCGCTGAGCCTCAAGCGCAGCGCCCGGAACGGTCCGTCGAAAATCGGGAAGAGCCGGAGGCTCAGCGCGGCCCCGGTGCCGCGCCGGGCATCCCGCCCGGCATGCCCTGCTGTTGCTGCTGCATCTGCTGGAGCACCGCGGCGGGGATGAAATCGATCAGCTCGACCTCGAAAATCAGCAGCGAGTTGGCCGGGATCTTGCCGCCGCCGACTTCGCGCTCGCCATAGCCCAGCTCGGGCTTGATCCAGAACCGCGCCTGTCCGCCGCGCTTGAGCAGCTTCAGCCCTTCGGAAAAGCCCGGAATGACCTGCGCGACCTCCATCGGGGCGCGTTCATTCTGGTCGAACACCGTGCCGTCGCGCAGCATGCCCTTATATTTGACGAGCACGACATCGGTATCGGCCGGGCTGTCGCCCTCACCGGCCTTGAGCATCTGATATTGCAGGCCCGATGCGGTCTGGGTGACGCCGGGCTGGCCCGCATTCCACGACAGGAACTGCGCGGACGATCCGGTCTGCGCGATCACCGGGCCGGTGCCGACCCAGGCAAGCCCGAACGCGGCCACCGCCGCGACGCCAAGGCCGCCCCACAACATCGACAGCACCCGCCGGGAAACGGGACGAAGCGGAACGGCGGTCACGGACATGGATCAACTCCGGTGGTCAGGCCCGGTCAGTCGGGCGATAACGGCCGGCAGCTAAACCACAGCCGGCCGTCCGGGGAAAGCCGGAAAGCCAGGATATTGGCGCAAAAGACGAAAATGCCCCCGTGCGGGGCAAAGGGGGCGGACCCGCCGCCCCCGCCAGCGTCTTACTTGACGCCGTCGCGCTCGGCCCGCTTGCGCTCCAGCTTGCGGGCGCGGCGGATCGCGGCGGCACGCTCACGGGCGCGCTTTTCCGACGGCTTTTCGTAATGGCGGCGCAGCTTCATCTCGCGATAGACGCCCTCGCGCTGCAGCTTCTTCTTGAGCGCGCGCAGCGCCTGGTCAACATTGTTGTCGCGGACGAGGATTTGCATAACGCCGTCAGACTCCGTTTCCCGAAAACGGATGCGAGGCCGACAGCCGGCCTCTCACCCGCAAAGCATAATAGAAGGTTCGTCGCAAACCGGGTTTGCGCCGTTCGCGCCGCCCTAGCAGCCGGATCGCGATTCGACAAGCATTTGCGCGCAGCCGCCCGGCAATCGCCGCGCACGCCCCCGATTTCGGCGCGGACGCCCCCGGAATCGCAAGGCCCCGCGCACCCATGCGGGCGGCGGGGCCTTTGTCCCGGCGGCCCGTTTCCGGGCAGCC
This sequence comes from Sphingomonas sp. UBA1000, assembly GCA_002291855.1. GTDB lineage: Bacteria > Pseudomonadota > Alphaproteobacteria > Sphingomonadales > Sphingomonadaceae > Sphingomonas_B. The sequence goes on along the minus strand of DBAW01000142.1, from coordinate 849 downwards.
AAAAAAATCTCAGTATTTCTGCTGCCGTTCGTAAAGGGACTTATAATGCTGGATACGGGTGACGCGCAGTCCGGGCATCCCCGAACGGTCGACGGCCCGCTGCCAGGCAGCGAATTCCTCGACGGTGAGACCATAGCGCTCGCAGGCCTCGTCGACGGTCAGCAGGCCGCCATTGACGGCAGCCACGACCTCGGCCTTGCGGCGCACGACCCAACGGCTGGTGTTGGGCGGCGGCAGGCTGTCGAGGGTGAGCGACTCCCCGAGCGGGCCGATCACCTGGGCGGGGCGGATTCTCTGGTTCTCGATCATTTCTACCTCAAACAGGGCGGTTCTCGCCTCGATACGCAACGCTTGCCGGGCATAGGCCCAACAGGGTTCAGGAACGCTGAAACCGAAAGGTAAACCGCCTGGTCATGATCGGGCCTCCACGCGGAGCAGAGCAGCCACATCGCTGTTGAAACAACCGGTCGCGCCTGCGCCATTCGACCGGCCGGTGCCGAACAGGTGGACAAGACGTGCGCCGGCATCGCCGTCGCCCTGCGCGGCGGCAACGATCTGGGCGGTGCGGCTGGCCGACTGACGCGCCACCGCGACCGCGACCAAAGTCGCATAATCGGGTTGCGTCGCCCGCCGTGCCCGCCGTGCCAGCCCAAGATCGATTTCCACTGCGCCCGGTCCTGTTTTCTGTTCGTCGGGAGACGGCATAGACCGATCAGGGCTAAAGGGAGGTAAAGCCCGGTGCGTCCGTAAAACCACAATATGGCAAGCCTTTGCCGCTTGGCGACGGAACCGGGTGTGTCATTGTTTGGTCGCGGCACCGGGTGTTTTTGATTGGGAAGAACGGCACCG
>DBAW01000155.1:4101-4498 GCA_002291855.1 Sphingomonas sp. UBA1000 | reverse complement strand
GTCGGCTCGGCTAAGCCGCCGCCATGCCCGCCACCCCCGCCTGGCCGCCCCGGTCCGCCCCGCGTCTGTTCGTCGATCCGCCGCTGGCCGAAGGGCTGGAGCTGCGGCTCGACGGCGCGCAGGCGCATTATCTGGGCGGTGTCATGCGGATGCGCCCCGGCGGCATCGTCATCCTGTGCGACGACCAGACCGGCGAATGGGCGGGCGAGATCGTCGCCCAGGGCAAACGCGACCTGACCGTCAGGCTGACCCGGCGGCTGCGCCCGCGCGAGCCGGTGCCCGACATCTGGCTGTGCGCCGCCCCGATCAAGCGCGGGCGCATCGACTGGGTGGTCGAAAAGGCCGCCGAACTGGGCGCGGCGCGGCTGATGTTCGTGGCGACGCGGCGCGCGGTCGT
>DBAW01000155.1:0-3782 GCA_002291855.1 Sphingomonas sp. UBA1000 | reverse complement strand
GGCGACGCGGCGCGCGGTCGTCGACCGGCTGAACCTTGACCGGCTGCGCGCGCACATGATCGAGGCCGCCGAGCAGTGCGCGCGGACCGCGCTGCCCGAACTGCACGACCTGACCGGGCTGGAATCGCTGCTTGGCACATGGCCGGCGGACCGGCATCTGTTCTTCGCCGACGAGGAGGGCGGCACGCCCATCGCCGCCGCCATAGCCGCCCGCCCCGGCCCGGCGGCGATCCTGATCGGCCCGGAAGGCGGGTTCGACGCCGATGAGCGCGCGCTGATCCGCGCCCTGCCGGCGGCGGTGCCGGTGTCGCTTGGCCCGCGCATCCTGCGCGCCGACACGGCGGCGGCCGCCGCCCTGTCGGTGTGGATGGCGGTCGCGGGCGATTGGGTAGCAAAATAAAATCTATTTTTTTCGGGCGTGGCCCCATAGAGGCGGAGCCAGCCAGTGAGGGACCGGACGAGATGAGCACGCGTGACGACAGCAGCCAGGACGATCCCCTGATCGAATCGCGCGACCAGCTGGTCGCGCTGTTCGCGGGCGGTGAAAAGCCGCCGGCCGACTGGCGGATCGGCACCGAGCATGAAAAGTTCGTCTATCGCCGCGACGGCCATGCCGCGCCCGGCTATGCCGAGCCGGGCGGCATCCGCGATCTGCTGCAGGGCCTGACCCGGTTCGGCTGGCGGCCGGTGGTGGAGGGCGACCATATGATCGCGCTGCGCGGCGCGGACGGGACGATCAGCCTTGAACCCGCAGGCCAGCTCGAACTGTCGGGCGCGCCGCTTGAAAATCTGCACCAGACCTGCGCCGAAACCGGCCGCCATCTGGAACAGGTCAAGGCTGTGGGCGACGAGCTGGGCCTGGGTTTTCTGGGCCTTGGCATGTGGCCCGACAAACGCCGCGACGAGCTGCCGGTGATGCCCAAGGGCCGCTATCAGATCATGCTGCGCCACATGCCGCGCGTCGGCAGCATGGGGCTGGACATGATGCTGCGCACCTCGACCATCCAGGTCAATCTCGACTATGCGAGCGAGCCCGACATGGTGCGCAAGTTCCGCGTCGGGCTGGCGCTCCAGCCGCTGGCGACCGCGCTGTTCGCCAACTCGCCCTTCACCGAGGGGCGGCCGAACGGCTTTCTGTCCTATCGCAGCCATATCTGGTCGGACACCGATCCCGCGCGCACCGGGATGCTGCCGTTCGTGTTCGAGGACGGCTTCGGCTATGAACGCTATGCCGATTACGCGCTCGACGTGCCGATGTATTTCGTGTTCCGCGACGGCCGCTATATCGACGCCGCGGGCCAGAGCTTCCGCGATTTCCTGCGCGGCGAACTGCCGGCGCTGCCGGGCGAGCGGCCGCGCCTGTCGGACTGGGCGGACCATCTGTCGACGGCGTTTCCCGAAGTGCGGATGAAAAGCTTTCTGGAAATGCGCGGCGCCGATGGCGGGCCGTGGAGCCGCATCTGCGCGCTGCCCGCATTCTGGGTCGGGCTGCTATACGATCAGACAGCGCTCGATGCGGCGTGGGATCTGGTCCGCCCCTGGTCGATGGCCGGGCGCGAGGCGCTGCGCCAGGATGTGCCGCGGCTGGGGCTGGATGCGCCGCTGCCCGGCGGCGGCAAACTGCGCGACATCGCAGGCGAGGTGCTGACGATTGCCGAGGCCGGGCTCAACCGCCGCGCGGCGCGCAACAGCGCCGGCGACACCGAGGCCGGCTTCCTCGCCCCGCTCTGGGATGTGGTGCGCAGCGGCAAGACCCCCGCCGAACGGCTGCTCGACCTGTATCACGGCGAATGGGGCGGCGACCTCAGCCGCGTCTACGGCGCGTTCAGCTTCTGATCGGCGCGCCGGGCGGCCCCGCCCTGGCGGCAGAAACGCCGCTCAGCCCGCGGGCAGCGTCAGCGTCGCCTGCAGCCCGCCGCCCGGCCGGTTGGCGAGGCGGATGCTGCCGCCATGCCCCTCGGCAATGGCGCGGGCGAGCGCGAGGCCCAGCCCGGCGCCGCCGGTTTCGCGGCTGCGCGACGTTTCCAGCCGGGTAAAGGGTTCGAACATCGCCTCGATCCGGTCGGGCGGAATGCCCGGCCCGTCATCGGCGACATGGACGGCAACCCCCGCATCGCCGTCGCGCTCGACCGAAATCCGCGCACAGCCGCCATATTTGAGGGCGTTTTCAATCAGGTTGCGCACCGCCCGCTTGATCAGCGTCGGGCGGATGGCAACGGTCAGCCGCCCGGCGGGCGCGACCTCGACATCGGCACCCAGATCCTCGAATTCCTCGACCAGACTGTCGATCAGCGCCGGCAGGTCGATGCGCTCGACCGCCTCGCTCGGCCGCCCCAGCCGCGCCAGCGACAGGATATCGTCGAGCGTGCGGTTCATCTCGTCGATGGTCGCGGCCATGCGCGCGCGCTCGCCCTCATCCTCGACCAGCTCGGTGCGCACGCGCAGCGACGCCAGCGGCGTGCGCAGATCATGGCCGATCGCGCCCAGCATCCGGTCTTTTTCATCGAGCATGCCGACGATCCGGGTGCGCATCGCGTTGAACGCGGCGACCAGCCGGCGGATATCGTCGGGACCGCGTTCGGCGACGGGCCGGGCGGCGCGGTCGCGGCTGAACCCCTCCGCCGCCAGCCGCAGCTCAGCCAGCGGGCGCGCCAGCCGGTGGCCGACCCACAGCACCGCAAGCAGCACAAACCCGTAAAGCACCAGGGTCTGGAAGGCGAGCCAGCCGATCACCCGCCCCTCACCGGGCGGCAGCGAGGCGGCGGTCGTCACCCAGCGCCCGGGCGCGATCGCCGCCGACACGACGATGATCTGGCGCTGCTGCACCGCCGCGCCGCGCAGCATCCGCCCGCGCCCGTCGACGCGCACGCTGAACTCGCGCGCTGGCACCTGCGCGGCGCGCAGCGCATCGACCTCGACCCCGATCTGGGCGAGCATGTCGCGCCCGCGCTCGGCCATGTCGGGCAGCTGCGCCATCGCCGGGCGCACCGGGCTGTCGCCGGTCAGCAGCGCACCACCCGCCATCGCCGCCTCGGGCTGGCCGGCGCGGGCGCGCTGCACCGCCTCGGCCAGCCGCGCCAGCGCGAAGGTGCCGGCCTGCGCGACCGCCTGACGCTTGGTCGCCTGCAACAGCAGGGTGAAGTTGACCGCCTGCGCCGCGCCCAGCGCCAGCGCGACGAGCAGCGCCAGCTGCCCGCCCAGGCTGCGCGGCAGCAGCCGGGTCACAGGCGGGTCACATCGGCGGCAAGGCTGTAGCCGCCGCCCCAGACGGTCTTGATCAGCGCCGGGTTGCGCGGATCGGCCTCCACCTTGCGGCGCAGGCGGCTGATATGATTGTCGATCGCGCGATCAAACGCATGCGCCTCGCGGCCATAAGCAAGGTCGAGCAACTGGTCGCGGCTGAGCACCTGATGCGGATGGGTGACGAAGGCGCGCATCAGGTTGAACTCGCCGGTCGACAGCGGCACACCGACGCCGTCGGGATCGACCAGCTTGCGCTCCCCAGCCTTGAGCACCCAGCCGGCAAAGGCATAGCTGCCGGTCTCGGGCGGCTTCATCCGCGTGCCGCCGCCACGCCCGGCGCGGCGCAGGATGACCTTGATCCGCGCCACCAGCTCACGCGGGTTGAACGGCTTTACGACATAATCGTCCGCGCCCATTTCCAGCCCGACAATCCGGTCTGTATCCTCGGCCATGGCGGTGAGCAGGATGACCGGCAGGTCGCCGGTCGCGCGGATGTGGCGGCACAGGCTCAGCCCGTCCTCGCCCGGCATCATCACGTC
>DBAW01000081.1 GCA_002291855.1 Sphingomonas sp. UBA1000 | reverse complement strand
GGAAAAACTCAGTGGCAGGTCATGGCCAATCGCGAGCTCCTGCGCAGCCACCTCCACGCAGAAGGGCTGGCCGCCGCCAACATGCCGCTTGGCTCGTCGATCCCCGAAAACCTGGATATGGGCGGTCCGGGAAAGCCCCTTGTTCCGCAGATCAGGGACAGCATAGCCGAGCTCAGCGCAAGTGGCGCGTCCAAGCAGATCATGCGCGACCTGGTCGGCTCCATGCTGCCGGCCGTCGATGTGCGGGACGCCCCCTGGCTCGAGGACGTCGATGCCTTTGTCGATCAGGTAAATGCCTCCGCCGGCGAAGAGCTCAGCAGGGCGTTCGATCGCTGGCGCACGCTCTATGATGGCGCCCGTCGCGAGCAGGAGCTGGCCCATGCCGTGCAAGGCCGGATAGGCCTTCAGGCGGGCGAGCGCACCGCCGCTGCCGCACGATACCGGACAGCCTCGCGCGAGCTTGAGATTCTTGAGATGGGCAAGGCGAGGGCAAATTCAGACTTTTATACTTACCGCTATCTGGCCACTGAAGGCTTCCTGCCAGGCTACAATTTCCCCCGGCTTCCGCTCTATGCATTCATTCCTGCCAGCAAGAGTACGGTCCTGCAGCGACCGCGCTTCCTGGCCATTGCCGAATTCGGTCCCAACAGCCTGATCTATCACGAGGGCCGCGCCTATCGTGTGACCAAGGCCAAGCTGCCCGCCGAGGGCAGGCTTGAGAACGGCCAGCTCGCAACATCCCTTTTGGTTCTGTGCCCAAACTGCGGGGCTGCGCACACCGACGCGCTGCAGGAACGCTGCCACGCTTGCGGGACCTCGCTGGGCGGCGCGGAACGCATCGACACCGTGTTCCGGGTCGACAATGTCGAGACAGCCCCGTCCGAACGCATCACGGCCAATGACGAGGACAGGCAGCGCCGTGGGTTCGAGATCCAGACGGTGTTCCGCTGGTCGATGCACAACGGCCAGCCCGACGTGCGCTCCAAAATGATCGAGGCTGGCGGGGTCCCGCTGCTCCGGCTCGACTACGGCGCGTCCACGACCTTGTCGCGGATCAACAAGGGGTTGAGGCGGCGCAAGTCGCAGTCCATCCACGGCTTCTACATCGAACCCAGTTCCGGCCGCTGGGTGACGGACCCGGCCAACGGTGATGACGACGAGGGCATGGCCGACCCAACCCGTGCCGCGAAACAGCGGATCGTGCCGCTGGTGGAAGACCGGAAGAATGCGCTGCTGATCCAGCCACAAGTGCCGCTCGCCACCGGGGAGATGGCGACCTTCCAGCACGCTTTCATCCGGTCCGTTCAGCTGGTGTTCCAGCTCGAAGAGGGTGAGCTCCAGGGCGAGCCTCTGCCCACCCGCGACACCCGCAACGCCATCCTCCTGTATGAAGCCACCGAGGGCGGGGCCGGGCTCCTCAACCGGCTGGTGGCCGATGATCGAAAGGTGGCCGAAGTCGCCCGTGTGGCCCTGGGCCTGATGCATTATGTCGAGCCATTCGACCCGGCGAACATGACCCACGCCGACGATGCCTGCATTGCCGGCTGCTATCGCTGCATCCTGTCCTACTTCAACCAGCCCGACCATGAGCTGATCGATCGTCGGCTGCCGGCTGTCGTGGAGCTGTTGTGTCAGCTGGCCGGAGCACGGGGTGCACCTGTGGCCGATGCCGATCGGGGGGACCCCTGGCTCTCGGCCGTTTCGGACTGGGGGTTGCCAATCCTGTCCACGCTGGAGATCGGGGGAACGCTTCAGCGGCTGTTCTGGCCGGTGCGCGGCGTGCTGGCCGTTCCGGGCGGAGCCTAGCCAGCCCTGGCAGCAGAGGCTGCGGCACTGGGCATTCTGGATGTGATCGCTGTGCCTGAAAGGCCGGGATCGCAGGCACCACAGGAGCTTGTGGCAGTTTTGGGAGCAGGAATGTGAGCATGGGTGGTTTCTGCCCCGGAGACATGGTGCGCGTGCGCGGCCGCGAGTGGATCGTGCTGCCCTCGCCGTCCCCAGAGCTTCTGAACGTCAGGCCGCTGTCTGGAACCGACGACGATGCACAGCTGATCGCACCTGCGCTGGAGTCTTCGCCCGTTTCTGCCGCCAGTTTTGCTGTCCCGGATGCACAGCGCCTTGACACCCAGGACGGCGCCCGCCTGCTGGCGGATGCGCTGCGTCTGTCGTTGCGCCGCGGTGCCGGGCCGTTCCGCAGTGCCGCGCATCTGGGTGTGGAGCCGCGCGCCTATCAGCTGGTCCCGCTGATGATGGCGCTGAAGCAGACTGTGGCGCGCCTGCTGATTGCCGACGACGTCGGGATCGGCAAGACGATCGAGGCAGGGATGATCCTGCGCGAGTGGCTCGACCGCGGCATTGTCGACCGGTTCGCGGTGCTCTGTCCGCCGCATCTGGTGGACCAGTGGGTGAGCGAGCTCGCCACCAAGTTCGACATCGATGCGGTGGCCGTCACGGCGGCGCGCGCCCGTGGTCTGGAGCGTGGGCTACCCACGTCGCAGAGCCTCCTGGAGGCCTATCCCTTCACCGTGGTCAGTCTGGACTACATCAAGGCCGACAGCCGCAGGGATGATTTCGCGCGGGCGTGTCCGCCATTCGTGATCGTTGACGAAGCCCACACCTGTGTCGGCAACGAGCGCGGCAAGCACCAGCGCTACGAGCTGCTCGAACGCCTGTCGAGCGATCCCGAGCGGCACATGCTGCTGCTGTCCGCGACGCCCCACAGCGGCGACACGGTCGCCTATGACCGGCTGCTGGGTCTGGTGCACGAGGATCTGCGGGGCGGACCGGAGTCTGGTGACGCCAAGGCCCGCGAGCGCTACGCCCGCCGGCTCGCCCAGCATTTCGTGCAGCGCCGCCGTCCGGATATCCAGGATGGCTGGGACGAGCAGCGCGCCTTTGCCCGGCATGAAACCCGCGAGGCCCCCTTCACCCTGACCGGTGATTTCGCCGCCTTCCAGGATGCCGTGCTGGATTATTGCCTGACCGTGACCGAGCGGGCCGGTGCCGACCAGCGCCATCGCCGGCTGGCCTTCTGGGGCACGCTCGCCCTGATGCGCTGTGTGGGCTCTTCGCCGGCCGCGGCCTTGAGCGCCCTGCGCAACCGGCTGGGCGGTCTGGCCGAGGAGACCGCGATCAAGCCGGTCGTGTTCGACGCAGAAGACGGTGTGCTCGACGAAAGCGACATCGAGCCCGCATCTGCCAGCGCGCAAGGCGAGGAGGCCGCCGTGCTGGCCGGGCTGATCGCGCGGGCCGAAGCCCTGGTGGCGCGCCACGAGACCGATCCGAAGGTCGCCGGGCTGGTGGCCGAACTGCGGGCACTGCTCAAGGACGGCTTCCGGCCGGTGATCTTCTGCCGTTTCATCGCAACAGCCGAGGCCCTGGGCGCGGTTCTGCGCCACAGCTTCCCCGATCACCGGGTTGCCGTCGTCACCGGCACCCTGGCCCCGGACGAGCGGCGAGTCCGGGTTGACGAGCTCGAGCCCCATGACGGACGCATCCTGGTGGCCACCGACTGCCTGTCGGAGGGGATCAACCTGCAGAGCCTGTTAGATGCCGTGGTGCACTATGACCTCAGCTGGAACCCGACCCGTCACCAGCAGCGCGAAGGCCGGGTCGACCGCTTTGGCCAGCGCGCGCCACTGGTGCGGTCGATCATGATGTATGGCGACAACAGTCCCATCGACGGCGCGGTGCTGGACGTGATCCTCCGCAAGGCCGAGGAGATCCGCAAGGCGACCGGTGTCAGCGTGCCGATGCCGGAGGACCAGGACAGCGTGACGTCGGCGCTGATGCAGGCGGTGCTGCTGCGCCGCGGCGGCACCCGGCATGCGCAGATGGAGCTCGACTTCGGGCCCGGCGCAAGCCGGTTCGAGCGCCAGTGGCGCGACACGGCCGAGGGAGCAAAGGCCAGCCGCGCGCGCTATGCCCAGGGGGCGCTGAAGCCCGACGAGGTCCTGCCCGAATGGCGCCGGATGCGCGCGCTCAATGGCGGACCGGAGGAAGTCTCCCGCTTTACCCGCCGTGCCCTGCAGCGGCTGCCGGCCCCGCTCGAAACCCGCAAGGACCGCAGCCTGATCCACACCGTCCACCTGCCCGCCATGATGCGCGAGCGGCTCGAGCAGCGCGGCATCCGCGGCAGTCTTGCCGTCACCTTCACCGATGATCCGGCCCCCGGCGTCACCTATGTCGGCCGCGTCCATCCGGTGGTGTCGCTGATTGCCGAGACCCTGGCCGAAGGTGCGCTCGATCCGCAGGGTGCCGAGGGCACGCCGCTGGGCCGGGCCGGGGTGTGGCGCACCCGGGCCGTCAGCCAGATGACCACGCTGCTGCTGCTGCGGCTGCGCTTCAAGCAGGTGACGAGCGGTCGGGCGAGCAAGCTGTTGCTGGCCGAGGAGGCCACCGCCCTGGCCTTTGGCGGGGTGGGCCAAACCGCCACCGCGCAGGCCGAGACCGCGCTGGCCCTGCTCGAGGCCGAAGCCTCCAGCAATGTCGATGATGTGGCCCGCGGGCGCCAGATCGAGGCCGCGCACGCGCGCCTGGTCCAGTATGGCCCCGCCATCGACACGTTTGCCCATCAGCGCGCCGAGGCGCTGTCCCATGACCATCTGCGACTGACCGAGGCGGCGGGCGGCGGCGCCACGGTCAAGGTCAGCCCGGTCCTGCCGGCCGATATCATCGGCCTGTATGTCCTTCTGCCGGAGGTCAACTGATGGCCCGCGCGACCAGACGCCCCGCAGACATCGGCTTCTCCGCCATAACCATCGAGGGCGGGCTGATCGCGCCCGATCAGGTGCTGGCGATCGCCTCGGCCACGCCCGACCAGAAGACCGCCGCCGACTATGGCTGCCCCAAGGGGACTGGCCTGCGCGAGGAGATCACCCGCTATTTCCGCATCGCCCAGGCCCACTGGCAGGCGTGGGCGCGGCTCGACCAGCCGACCGGGCCACAGACCGCCGCCTTCGTGCGCGACCTGCTGCAGCAGGCCTTCGGCTTCGCGCTGACCGGGCCGCACCTGCACCGGCGCGAGGACCGGCGCTTTGCCATCACCTGGGAGGGCAAGGCCGGGCGCGTGCCCATCGTCGTGGCGCCTCCGGCCCCGGCCGAGCGCGGGCGGCCCGGTGACGGCTTTGCCCGCGCCCTGCCCGAGTTCGGCGATGGCGAGGGGGGTCGCATGGCCCGGCGTGCGCCCGGCGTGCTGCTGCAGGACTGGCTGAACGCCACTGCCGCTGCCCAATGGGGCCTGGTGTTTGCCGGCGACCGGGTGCGGCTGATGCGCGACAACGCCAGTCTGACCCGGCCCGCCTGGATCGAGGCCGATCTGGGCGCGATCTTCCGCGACGAGATGTTCGCCGACTTCGCGGCCATTTGGCTGCTGATCCACGCCAGCCGCTTTGGTGGGGAGGGCGCCGCCGCCGGCGATTGCGCGCTCGAGCGCTGGCGCGAGGCGGGGATGCGGGTGGGCGCCTCGGCGCGCGAGCGGCTGCGCGGCAATGTGGAAGAAGCGCTCAAGGCGCTGGGCCAGGGGCTGCTCGATGCCAATCCGGCCTTGCGGACGCGGCTCGACGCGGGCGATCTGACCATGCCGCAGCTGTTCGAGCAGATGCTGCGGGTGGTCTACCGGTTGATCTTCCTGGCCGTGGCCGAGGACCGCGACCTGTTGCATCCGGCCGCCGCCACCCGCCAGGTGCGCCAGCTCTACGCCAGCCATTACGGCTTTGCCTGGCTGCGCGAGCGTTCCACCCGGCGCCAGGCGCACGACCATCACCACGACGCGTGGGAGGGGGTGAAGGTGGTGTTCCGCGCGCTCGAACGCGGCGAGGGGCTGCTTGGCCTGCCCGCCCTCGGCGGCCTGTTCGACCGGGCGCTGACGCCCGATCTCGATGCGGCCCAAGTGCCCAACCGGGCCTTGATGGCGGTGGCCTTCAAGCTCGGCTGGCTGATCGAGGACGGCCGCCGGGTGCGGATCAACTGGCGCGACATGGCGACCGAAGAGCTGGGCAGCGTCTATGAGGGCCTGCTGGAGCTGGTGCCGCTGCGCCAGGACGAGGGCCGCACCTTCGCCTTCGCCGAAGGGGCCGATACCAAGGGCAATGCGCGCAAGGTCTCCGGCAGCTATTACACCCCGGACAGTCTGGTGCAGTGCCTGCTCGACAGCGCACTCGATCCGGTGCTCGAGCGGGCGGAGGCCGAAGGCGGGGTGGAGGCGATCCTCGCCCTCAACATCATCGACCCGGCGTGCGGCTCCGGCCACTTCCTGCTCGGGGCGGCGAGGCGCATGGCCAACCGCGTGGCCCAGCTGCGCAACCCCGATGCGCCCGACTACAACGCCGCCATGCGCGACGTGGTGCGCGACTGCATCCACGGCGTGGACCGCAACCCGATGGCGGTATAGCTGGCCAAGGTGGCGCTGTGGATCGAGACGGTAGAGCCGGGCAAGCCGCTCGGCTTTCTCGACGCCAGCATCCAGTGCGGCGACAGCCTGTTGGGCGTGTTCGACCTCAAGGCGTTGGAAGATGGCATCCCCGATGATGCCTACAAGCCGCTGACCGGCGACGACAAGGACACCGCCAGACACTTTGCCGCACGCAACCGGTCCGAAAAGCGTGGACAAGGCCGGCTGGACTTTGGCGGCGGCGGCGGCGCCCTGCCGCCGGCGCGGCTGGCGACCAGGATGGACGACCTGCGCCACCTGCCGGAAGACACATTGGCCCAGATTGCGGACAAGCGCAGCCGCTTTGCCGCCTTCGACGCCGATCCGCGCCGCTATGCCACCAAGGTGGCCTGCGACCTCTATATCGCCGCCTTCCTGCTGCCCAAGACCGGCGGGGTGCCCGCCAGTGTGGGGGCGGCGCTGGTCCCCACCACGGCCCACCTGCGCACCCGCCTCGGCGGCGGCCAGATTCATGGCCAGCTGGAGGCCGCCGCCGTGGATGCCGCCATGGAGGCCCGCGCCTTCCACTGGCCGCTGGCCTTCCCGGAGGTGATGATCGGCCGGGGCGGGTTCGATGTGGTGCTGGGCAATCCGCCGTGGGAGCGGATCAAGCTGCAGGAGCAGGAGTTCTTCGCCAGCCGCGACTCCGACATCGCCACTGCCCCCAATGCCGACGCCCGCACCGCGCGTATCAATGCACTGGCCAAGGCCGAGCCGGGCAGCCCGGCGCGCCAGCTGCACGAAGCCTTCAGCACCGCCAAGCGGGTCGCGGAAGCCTCCTCGGTGTTCTTCTCGGCCCCCAAGGACCAGGACCCCACCAAGATGGACCCGGCCCGGGTCTCGCCCGCCCGCCGTTATCCCTGGACCGGGCGCGGCGATGTGAACACCTATGCCCTGTTTGCCGAGCATTTCCTGAACCTGACCAACCCGCGCGGCGGGGCCGGCGTGATCGTGCCCACCGGCATTGCCACCGACGCTACCACCGCTCCCTTCTTCGGCCATCTGGTGGGAAGCCGGCGGCTGGCCGGGCTGGTGGATTTCGAGAACAGTCTGCCCCTGTTTCCCGGTGTGCACCGCAGCTACAAGTTCGCCCTGCTCACGCTCGGCGCCGATGTCGCGGAAGCCGGCTTTGCCTTCTTCCTCACCGATCCGGCCCAACTGGACGACCCGCACCGCCGCTTCACCCTGTCCCCGGCCCAGATCGCCGCCATCAACCCCAACACGAAAACCGCGCCAGTGTTCCGCGCCCGCCGCGATGCCGACCTGACCGCCCAGATCTATGCCCGCGTGCCCGTGCTGATCGACGAGGCCAAGGGCGCGGCGGGCAATCCGTGGGGCGTGTCGTTCATGGCTATGTTCCACATGTCGAACGACAGCGGCCTGTTCCGCACCACCGAACAGCTGGCGTCCCAGGGCTGGGTGCGCGACGGGACCGACTGGGTGCGGGCGGCCGGGGCGGCGCCCGCGCAACAGGCGCTCGCTCTGGCCGGTGGCCGCGATGCCCGCCACCTCGACCTGTCGGCACCGGCGCCGCGCATCACCCGCTATGTGCCGCTCTACGAAGCCAAGATGATCCACCAGTTCGACCACCGCTGGGCCACCTATGTCGGCGAGGACAGCCGCGACGTGACCCTGACGGAAAAGAGCGACCCCGCCTTCGAGCCCGCCCCCCGCTATTGGGTTCCGCAAGGCGACGTCGCCGACCGCCTCGCCGCCAAAGGCTGGGCCCGAGGCTGGCTGATGGGCTGGCGGGATATCTGCCGCGCAACGGACGAGCGGACGGTGATCTATTCCTTCTGTCCACTTGTTGCCGTTGGGCATACGATGCCGCTGATGTTCGCGGATGCAAAACTGAACCTTTGGGCTGCCATTCAAGCCAACCTGGGTGCGCTGACGTTGGATTTCGTTGCGCGTCAGAGCGTTGGGGGAACCCATCTGACGTATGGGTATCTCAAGCAATTCCCTATCCTCCCCCCCACCGCCTACACCGACGCCGACCTCGCCTTCATTGTGCCGCGCGTGCTGGAGCTGACCTATGTCAGCCATGCCATGGCCCCGTTTGCCCGCGACCTTGGCCATCACGGCCCGCCCTTTGCCTGGGACGAGGCGCGCCGCGCGCAGCTGCGGGCGCAACTCGATGCCTGGTACGCCCTCGCCTACGGCCTGACCCGCGACGAGTTGCGCTATGTGCTCGACCCCAGGGACGTGATGGGCCCCGACTATCCGTCGGAGACCTTCCGCGTCCTGCAGAACAACGAACGCGCCCGCCACGGCGAATACCGCACCCGCCGCCTCGTGCTGGAGGCCTATGACACCCTGCTCGCCCAGGGCCACCGGGTGCGGACAGAGGGGTATCGCACGTGAAAGTCGCCGACATTCTGAACTACATCGACAATGGCCACATGGCCCTGCCCGGGTTCAAGCGCGGCTGCCTGCCCTCGCCCGAGGCCTTCCGGCACGATGTCCTCCACCAGATCCAGACCGGGGCGGCGGCATGATCGACGCCGATCAGCGGGCCAGGGCCTATCCCTTTTCCATTGCCTCCGAACTGCGGGATGCGGCCAACAGTCAGGGCTACCGGATTGGCGGGGGCGAGGCGGCAGGCTGGCTGTTCTTCACATCGGCCTCCGCACCCGGCGAGATCGCGGTTGCCGCCACGCCAGCCGGGATGGCCGGTCCGTTCTTTCTGTCGGTCGGCCATCCCGGTGCCGCCAGAGAGCTGAAGGCCGACCCCTGCGCACCCTGCGCCAGGGGACATGCCGGGGCCTTTGTGTACGCCACCCGCGATGCGCTGTTCGGCGGGGTCAGCGCGGTCTACCGGCTGTCGCGGAGCCTGCCGACCCTGCCCTTCGAGGAATATCTGCGCGACATCGACGGGCTGGGCGATACGGAGGCTGAACGGCTCCAGCGGGTCCGGATCGGGCAGGACCGGTTTCGCCGCGCCCTGCTCGACTACTGGAATGGTGCCTGCCCGCTGACCGCGATCACCGAGCCGGACCTGCTGCGGGCCTCGCACATCATTCCCTGGGCAGCCTGCGACAGCGACCGCGAGCGGCTCGATGTGCACAATGGGCTGCTGCTGTCGGCGCTCTGGGATGCCGCCTTCGACAAGGGGCTTGTGACCTTCTGCGATAGGGGCGTCGCCGTGCCGTCCCCAAGGTTGAGCCCCGCCGCACGCCGCGCCCTCGTTTTGGACCAGGTCCGACCCCTCGAGCTGGTGGACGAGCAGCGCAGCCGACTCGATTGGCATCGCCGCAATCGCTGGCAGCCAGGCTGAGTGCGCGCCGATTCGCAACACAACCGCCCGGCTCTCATCCCGGCTGGACCAAGGCTGGGGGTGACGTCGGCTCGCCTGCGCCCGCCTGTGCCGTCACCAGTGCCTGTCGCGCCTGCGGTCATACCGGGGGTCGTACCGGGGGTCGTGGCGCATGTCGCGGCGATATTCGTGATCGGCGTGGGCCGACCAGCGCGGATCCGCGCCGGCGCGGCGACGGCGCACCCAGTCCACCACCGCACTGATGATCGCCCAGGCGACGAAGGAGCGGAAGCCCTTTGGACGCCCCCTGCCATAACGCCCCGGCCCGCCGCCATAACGGTGCTTGTGCCCGCGCCGGCCCAGCACGCGTGACATGATGCTGCGCAGGATTTTCTCACGCACGATGCAGGCTCCCTGAGGGCACGCCCCTCATCTCCTTCAATTAGGGAGCCGCGCGCGGCGCACCATGCACGCGGCCCATCCCCCGGCACGCACGTCGATCACGAACGCGCCATCATGCGGGTGGCTGTGGCCCCGCCAGCGCCTGGAGGCGCCGGTAGAGCACGCGGGTCTCGAGCAGGTTCGCGATCCGCAGCGCGACTTCGATGACGTCGAAGGGTTTGGCCACGAAGTCCTTCGCGCCCAGCGCCAGCGCACGGCGGCGCGCGGCCGGCGTGGTGTCCGCCGTCAGCACCAGGACGGGCCGGAAGTCACCCGGACGGGTCTGGCGACCGAACGCTTCGAGCAGCTGGTATCCGTCGATGCCCGGCATCATCAGGTCCAGAAGCACGAGGTCGGGCGGGGTGGCGACAAAGGTCTCGACCGCCTGGCCCGGATCGGTCAGGCCGACGATGTCGCCATAGCCCTCGCGCTCGAGCAGCGAGCGCAGCAACAGGACATTCGACTCCTCGTCATCGACGATCATCAGCCGGCACGCGGCAAGATCGGCCTGGGTGACGGTGGCGGATGGGGGGGTCATGCAGTCATCACTCGCTCGATGGGATCGCCCGCGCGAACCGGTGGCAATTCGAACCAGAACACCGCGCCCGCCATCGGGGTCACCCGGTTGTGGAACCCGATGGCGCCGGCCATGGCCTCGACGAGGCGCAGCGAGTGCGCCAGTCCCAGGCCCGTGCCCTCGACATTCGATGTCTTTTCGCGGCCGAGCCGGTCGAACGGCGTGAACAGGCGCGAGGCCAGGGCCGCAGGCACCCCTCCGCCCTCGTCGATCACCTCGACGCGCACCCGCCCGTCCGCGTTCGCCAGCACCAGCCGCGTCCGGCCGGCCGGGCGATTGTACTTGATGGCGTTCGACAACAGGTTCAGCGCCACCTGGACGACACGCCGCCGGTCGGCCGTGACCATCATCGGCGTGTCCGGCAGAACCCGCTCGAGGGTGATCCCCGCCGCGGCGGCGATCGGGGCGGCAAGGTCCAGCGCCTCGCGGAGCGGCTCGCGCAGGTCGATCGGCTCGAGATGCAGTTCCAGCCGGCCGGACTCGATGCTGGCAATGTCCAGGACCTCGTTGATCAGCGACTGCAGATTGCGCCCGGCCTTCAGGATCTGCTGGACGGCCGACGCCTGGCGCGGCCCCAGCTGGGACTGGTCCAGCTCGAGCAGTTGGGCAAAGCCGAGGATGCCGCTCAGCGGCGTTCGCAGCTCGTGACTGGTGCGCGACAGGAATTCGCTCTTTGCGATGCTGGCCGCCACGGCCGCCTCGCGCGCTTCGGAGAGGGCCTGTTCGGCCTTCCTGCGGTCGGTCATGTCGCGCATGACCTTGGAAAAGCCCTTCAGGCGACCGGCCTCGTCCAGCAGCGCGGTGACCACGACATTGGCCCAGAAGGGGCTGCCATCGCTGCGCACGCGCCAGCCCTCGTCTTCGGCGCGACCTTCGTTGCGCGCGACCGACAGGATGGCGGCGGGGCGGGTCGCCCGGGTCGGTTCGGGATGAAGGACAGCAAAGCCCCGCCCGAGGATCTGGTCGGCGCGCCAGCCGAAGATGCGCTCGGCGCCGGCATTCCAGCTGACCACGCGCCCTTCGACGTCGAGCGCGAAGATGCCATAGTCCCTGACCCCCTCGACCACGAGGCGAAAGCGCTCCTCGCCCTCGCGCAGCGCCTGTTCGCGGGTCCGGAGCAGATGGCTGGCTTCTTCCAGCTTGACCGCCAGCCCGCCGATCTCGTCGGCCTCGGCCGGCAGCGGATGCAGGGTTTCCCCCCGCTCGAGGCGGCCGGCATTGGCCTGCAGAAGGTGCACACGCCGCACGATGCCCGTCGAGAACAGCCACACGGCCGCAAAGCTGCCGAGCAGGCCCACCGCACCGCTGATCGTGATCAGCGCCAGGTTCTGCGAACGGACGTCGTCGGCCCGCTGGCGCCGCGCCGCCAGGATTTCCCCTTCGCGGACATGCATGGCCTCGATTTCCCGCCGCATGGCGTCGAGAATGGCCTTGTTGGCGACCAGGGCCGCGAACACATCGGGACGATCCAGCGCCCCGCGTGCGCCGACGCTGCCGGCCTGGCGCAGCGTCGCAAGCCCCTCGCGCTTGCGCACCGCCAGCTCGAGCACAAGGTCGAGCCGGCGCTGGACCTCGGGATCACGGATTTCGGCATCGAGGCGCGCGAACGTCGCGGGCAGCTCTTCCTCGGCCTTCAGATAGGGTTCGAGAAAGCGCTCCTCGCGGGTCAGCAGATAGCCGCGCACCCCGCTGGCGGCTTCGGCCAGCTGGGCATGCACGCGGTGCAGGTCGCGCTGGACGGCGAAGGCCGCGCGCACCTCGGCCTCGGCCCGGGCCTCGGCGCGGCTCACCTGGTCCAGCGACAGAAGGGCCACAAGCAGGATGGCAAGGGGCAGCGCCACCACCACCACGCCTTTCACGGCCAGGCGCTGGTTCGCCCACAGCCGGGCCAGGCCAGCAATGCCGCCCTTGCGCGTCGCCATGCTCAGGCCCCGCCCACCCGGCCGCGGGTTGCCAGCACCGCCGCCTGGGTCCGGTCGGCGACCCCCAGCTTGGCGATCACCCGCTCGACATGGGCCTTGACGGTGCCGGGGCTGACCGAAAGCTGACGCGCGATGGCCTTGTTGGTCCGCCCCGCCGCGATGTGGTCCAGCACCTCGCGCTCGCGGGCGGTCAGGCGCGAGAGCCGCGACGCCTCGTCCTCGGCCACCCGGGCGCCGGGCGAGAGCGCCTGATTGACCAGCGAGAGCGGCAGGGCAGCATGTCCGGCCAGCACCTGGCGGGCAGCGGCCACCAGCTGGTCGGCGCAGGCATCCTTCAGAACATAGCCCGCTGCCCCCGCCGCCAGGGCGGCGCGGACATATTCGGGCGCGTCGTGCAGCGTCAGGATCAGCACCCTGGTGGCCAGCCCCTCGGCACGCATGGCGGCAGCGACGGCCAGCCCGTCCATGCCGGCGCCCAGCCGGATGTCGAGCAGGACAAGGTCGGGCGTCAGCGTCCGGGCCAGCGCAAGGGCCTGCTCGCCGTTCGAGGCCTCGCCGACGATCTCGAGGTCCTCCGCGCGCGCCAGAATGGCCCGCAAGCCCTCGCGCGCGAGGGCATGGTCGTCGACGATCAGCACCCGCGCACTCATGCCCCGCGCTCCAACAATGCGATGACTTCGAAACCGCCCCCGGGTGGCGCCACAAGGTCGAGCCGTCCCCCGATCGCGGTCATCCGCTCGGCCATGACCTCGAGGCCGAAATGATCTTTCGCCGGCGCCCGGGCGGTCCGGGTGCCAGGGCCGCGTCCATGATCGCGGACCCGGAGGCTCCAGCGCCCGCAATCGGCCCCTGCGTCGAGGAAGATGTCCACCCGGCAGGGGCCGCCGGCATGGTGGCGGACATTGTTGATGGCTTCCTGGGTCACCCGGAAGAATGCGGTCTCCAGCAGGGCCGGCCAGCGTTCGGGCCCGCTGCTGCGGAATGCGACGTCGAACCCCTCGCCCGAGAGCGTGTCGGCGAGGGCGGCGACCGCCGCGGCCAGCCCCAGATCGTCCAGTGCCGTCGGCCGCAGGTCGGCAATCGCGGCGCGCAGTTCGCGGACCAGCCCCTGCGCCATCCCCGCCAGCCGGTCGATGCATTCGGGTGTGGCGCCCGACCGCTTCGCCTCGAGCTGGCGGAAGAGCGCGCCGGCCGTCTGGGCGACGCTGTCGTGCAGGTCGCGCGAGATGCGGCGGCGTTCCTCTTCCTCGATCGAGAACAGGCGCGCCACCACGCCCTCGAGATGGCGTTCGCGCTCGCGCAGGAGGCCCAGCAGCTGGTCACGCTCGATGTCCCGGCCGACCCGATCGATGGCGGCACCCATCAATTGCGCAAGCAGGGTCAGGGCCTCGCCGTCCTCGCGGTCGAACGCGTCCACCTCGGCATGGCTTCCCGCCAGCATCAGGCCGCCGACCTTGCGCGGCGCCGCCCCGGGCGCCACCAGCGCCAGGCCCGGCGCGTCGGGACCAAAGCCGATCCGGGCATCACCCGCGCCGGCGAACATCGCGGCCCGGCGCCCTGCGGACGCCAGCACGTCCGCCAGCGAGGTCGCGTCCGCGGCGGCCAGGTCGCGCCCGGCCTCGACCAGCAGACGCAGGCGTGCCGACCTTGCCTCGGCCGCGCGGTAGAGGCTTCGCAGCTCGGCGACGGAAGAAATCTCGCGCAGCGTCGTTTCATCATCGTACATGGCGCAGAACCTAGGTCGGGCGTCGCGGTCGGCCTAGGCCATACGGCATAGGCCGCCGGACAGGGCCGGCCGGCCTAGTGTCACCGCCGCCCTCCAGACCATTTGCCGTCACAAGGCCGCCCGGGCCGGGCGTGGTTCGCCAAGGCGTGACCATCAACCCGGAGACAGAGGGCGTCCGGTCACGAAAGAGAGAGTGTGGATAGACCCATGTCGAACAAGTCGCTTCGTCGTTCGTTCCTGTCGGTGTCGGGCGTGCTGGCCGCCATCGCCCTGATCGGCGCCCCCGCCGCCAGCGCCTATGGGAACACCCAGCGCGCCGCCGCGCCGGTCACCGCGCCGGCCCAGGCCCCGATCACCGAGCAGGACGTCATCGCTGCCCAGAACGCCTGGGGCAATGCGCTGGTGAACATTTCGACCACCTTCGAGCGTGACGGCCTGGCCGCGGCCCGCCGCGTTGCCGAAAACGTGATCGACTCGGCCTATGGCTTCAACATGGGCCCGGTCCTGTTCAAGCCGACCCTGACCGTGGCGCCGCAGACCTTCCGCACGACCCGCGAAGGCGCGCTGGCCTATTTCGTCGGCGGTGACACCCGCTTTGCCGCCGACACCGGTTTCGCGCTGAAGGGATGGCGTTCCTTTGAAATCCAGAACGCCGCCATCTTCATCGACGGCGACACCGCCATTTCGATGGGCAATGTGCGCCTGACCAACCGTGACGGCACCGTGACCACGGTCGACAAGACCTGGGGCTGGAACCGTGACGACAACGGCCAGCTGCGCATCGTGCTGCATCACTCCTCGCTGCCCTTCACCGCTGGTTGAGGAATATGCGTCAAGGCCGCGTCGCCCGGGCCCCGGTCCGGACGGCGCGGCCTTTTGCGTTGCGCCAGACCCTCGCCCTTCAACGACCAGGACACAGATCGTGAAGCCCTTTGCACTCGCCCTTCTGACCACCGGCGTGCTGGTGGCCCCCCTCGCCCAGGCCCAATCGCTGACCGGCAATGTCGGCTCTGCAGGCGTGACACGCGGCGAGAGTTCGGTCGAAGCCCGGATCGGCATCAATGACGAAGGCGAGGCAGGCGCACGGTTCCACTTCGACCACGGCTTTACCGACTGGTATCTGCTGCGGGTCATCGCCGGGTTCGAAAAGCCCGAGGACGGCGACTGGACCTATGACAGCCTGACCTTCGAAAACTGGCTGCAGTGGCGCGAGGAGGCCGAGGACGACACCGGCTTTGATGGCGGGGTGCGTCTGGCCTACACGTTCATCGACGGCGGCGGGCCGGATGAGGCCGAAGTCCGCCTGACGATCACCGACGATTTCGCCGGCGACTGGGAATGGCGCGGCAATCTGATCGGCGAGGTCGAGACCGGTGACAACAGCGAGGGCGGGGTGTCGGTCGACACGCGGTTCCAGCTGACCCGCGCGCTGGCCATTCCCGACTTTCCCGAAACCCGACTTGGCGTCGAGCTGTTCAGCGAATACGGCAATTCGCGCGACTTCGCCGCCCTTGAGGATCAGATCCACCAGTTCGGCCCGGTGCTGAAGCTGGAGTGGGGCGAGGGCTATTATCTTCAGACCGCCGCACGCTTCGGGCTGACCGATTCCACCGATGACGGCATGGTCAAGCTGTTCATCGGCCGCGAGTTTTGAGATCCGCCGGACGCAATGGCGCCGCCCGGCGCGACGGCTGTCGCCGGCGGCGCCATGGCGTCCGCGCTCTCCTGATGGAGAGCGTCCGGAACCACTCGCACCCGGGGGTGTTCTTCCGCAGCCTTGACTTTTTTTAACGAGGCTGCCATGAACACCCAGAGACTGATCCTGCCTGCCGCATCCTTGGCCTTCTATCTCGCCATCGCTGCGTGCAGTGCCCAGAATACCCCGGCCACCCCGGAAGACGGCCCGGTGGCGGACGCCTCCGAAACCACCGGCATCGGCTCGAACCCGGTGTCCAACGCCGTCCAGGACGGTGCATCTGCCGCCGTCGGCCTGGCCGAAGCCACCGCTGCGGGCCGTTCGACCGAACTGTTCGTGCCGGCCGCAATCATCTCGGACATGTACGAGATCGAGGCGGGGCGCATCGCCGTCGAGCGGACCACCAATGCCGAGCTGCGCCAGTTCGCCCAGCGCATGATCGATCACCACACCAAGGCGTCGAACGATTTCCGCGCTGCCCTCAAGCAGGGCAATGTGGCCGCGCCGGCCAACCTCGCCCTCGACGAGCGCCGCCAGGGCCTGATCGACAATCTGCGCCAGGCGTCGGCCCAGGATTTCGACACGGTGTATCGCAACCAGCAGGTCGCCGCGCACGAAGAAGCCCTCGCTCTGCACCGCACCTATGCCGAGAACGGAGACAACCAGGCCCTGCGCGCGGCTGCGACCGCGATGGTGCCGATCGTCGAACAGCACCTCGCCGACATCCGCCGCCTGCGCGATGCGGCGGGCGCGATGGCACCGGCCGCAACCGGCAGCGCCGCCGCCCCGCGACCCTGAGGATGGGGGTGCGTGTCGGGCGCCCGCCCAGGCGGCGCGGCGCCCGACACCACTGTCACACCCCTGGGCGGACATTGGTTCTCGCACCCGCGCGCGGGGGGGAACATCGCGTTTCCACCGGCCGCGCCAGCGCAAAACGGTTGGTCCGCGCGCGTGGGCGCGCGCGCCTGCGCGTGGGGTCCGGGATTGTCATGGTTGGCTGACGCGCCCGCCCGCGTGGGCGAACACCCCGTTTTCACCGGCG
>DBAW01000041.1 GCA_002291855.1 Sphingomonas sp. UBA1000 | reverse complement strand
CGCACCGGTTGCCGAAGCGCCGGTCGAAGCCGCAGTGCTGCCCATCGTCCGCGCCGAGCGTCCGGCCCGGCGCGCACCGCGCCGCGCCGCCATCCGCCCGGCGGCCCTGCCGGCCGATCAGCTGCGCGCGGATCATGGCCGCAAGGCCGCGTTCACGCTGCGCCTCGACGGCGACCGGCATTTGCGGCTGCGGCTGGCCTCGGCGGTGCGCAACCGCTCGGCCCAGCAGATCGTGACCGAGGCGCTGGACCAGTTTCTCGCCGCCATGCCCGAGCTGGACGAGCTGGCCGGGCATGTGCCCGCCCGCGCCGCCAGCTAGCGCCACCAGAGGACATCACCCATGCGCCACCGCCTGTCCCTTCATCTGGCCGCCGCCTCGATGGTCGTGGCCGGGCTGACCGTTGCGCAGAACGCCTATGCCGATTTCGCCGCGCCGCCCGCCGCCCAGTCGGTGCGCGAGGCGGGGCGCGCCGCCGAACGCGCGGCCCGCGCGCTGGCGCGCGGCGATCATGACATGGCGGTTATCCAGGCCGAACATGCGGTGGCGCTGGTGCCTGACAATGCCGGGTCGCGGATGCTGCTCGGCCGCGCCTATCTGGCCGCCGGGCGGCTGGCGTCGGCGGAACAGGCCTTTGCCGACACGCTCGCGCTCGATCCCGCCCATCCCGGCGCGGCGCTCAAGCGCGCGCTCGCCCGGCTCGGCACCGGCGATGCCGAGGGCGCGCGCACGCTGGTCGCCGCCCATGCCGACCATATCCCCGCCGCCGACCGGGGGCTGGCGCTCGCCCTTGCCGGCGATCCGGGAGCGGGGGCGGCGCTGCTCGAAGAGCTGGTGCAGACCGGCCGGTCGACGCCGCAGAGCCGCCAGAATCTCGCGCTTGCCTATGCCCTTGCCGGGCGCTGGGCAG
The DNA here is from genome assembly GCA_002291855.1 of Sphingomonas sp. UBA1000. Lineage (GTDB taxonomy): Bacteria > Pseudomonadota > Alphaproteobacteria > Sphingomonadales > Sphingomonadaceae > Sphingomonas_B. The sequence continues at coordinate 3,487 of DBAW01000041.1, read as the reverse complement.
AGGCGCGGCTGGCCGCCTCGCTCGACCTGAAGCCACAGCTGGTGGCCCGGCGGCTGCTCGCATGGTCCGACCTTGCCGCCGAAGCGCGCCCGGCGATGCGCGTGGCCGCGATGCTGCGCATCACCCCGGTGCCCGATGCCGGCATGCCCGAGCGGCTCGCGCTGCTGCCCGCGGCCGCACCTGCGGCCAGTGCCGAGCGCGTGGCTGCCGCCGCGCCGCCGCCGCCGCGCCGCCTTGATGACGATATCGCGCCGCCGCCGGTTGCGGTCGCTGCGGTTCCCGCTGCTCCGGTGCCGGTGGCTTCGATGCCCGCGATCCGGTTCGCGCCATCGACGGAGATCGTGCAGCCTGTCCCTGCCGGTGCTGGCGCGGTGCGTGCCGCGTCGCCGCGTGCCGCTGCCCGCACTGTCGTCCTGTCCGGCCCGTCGCCGATCGCCCGGTTGCAGCGCGCGACCTATACGCCCGCGGCGTCGGGCCGCTTTGCCGTCCAGCTCGGGGCCTATTCGAGCGTCGCCCGCGCCGAGACCGGCTGGCAGGCGGCGGTCGGCCGCATGGCGATGCTCGGCACCCACAGCCCGGCGATCGCCACCGCGCGCCATGGCACGGGGCTGGTCTACCGGCTGGCGGTGGCGGGGTTTGACAGCCGCGCCGATGCCGCCGCCTTGTGCCTGAAGCTGCGCGCCCGCGGCGGCCAGTGCTTCATCCGCCCGGTCGCGGGCGACATGACGCCGCGCTGGGCGGCAAAGCCGGGCGTGCGCCTCGCCGCGCGCTGAGCCGCTTTATGAAGGGGCGGGCCGCGCCCGCCCTGTTCAGCCCAGTTCGCGCCCGCCCTTGAACAGGCGCAGCACCCGGCCCTGCACCGGCAGCCGGTCGAACGGCGTGTTGCCCGCCGCCGCCTTCATCCGCTCCGACGACACCTGCCAGGGGGCATCGGGATCGATCAGCGCCAGATCGGCGGGCGCGCCCTCGGCGATCACGCCGCCGTCCAGCCCCAGGATCGCCGCCGGCCGCGTGGCCAGCAGCTCGAACAGCCGGCCCATGCCGATCAGCCCGTCGCGCACCAGATTGAGCGCAAGCGGCAGCAGCGTTTCCGCCCCCGCCGCACCCGGGGCCGAATCGGCAAAGGGCAGCCGCTTGTCTTCCGGCCCGCGCGGATCATGGCCCGATGCGATGACGTCGACCGTGCCATCGGCAACCGCCGCGCGCGCCGCCAGCCGGTCGGCCTCGCTGCGCAGCGGCGGCGACACATGGGCAAAGGTGCGGAAATCGGCGGTCGCCAGATCCGACAGGAACAGATGCGCCGGGGTGATCCCGCAGGTGACCGGCAGGCCGCGCGCCTTGGCCGCGCGCACCAGATCGAAGCCGCGCGCCGTCGTCACCTGACGGATGTGCAGCCGCGCGCCCGTTTCCTCGGCCAGCATCAGGTCGCGGGCAATCGCCATCGCTTCTGCCATTGCCGGTGCGGCAGCCAGGCCCAGCCGGGTCGAGGTCTCGCCCGCCGTCGCCACCGCGCCCGCCGCCAGCCCGCCATCCTCGGCATGGGCGATCACCGGCAGGTCAAAGGCGCGGGCATAGGCCATCACCCGCGCCATCACCGCGCTGTCGGCGATCCAGCGCCGTCCGGTCGCGACGCCGCGCGCGCCCGCCGCCTTCATCAGCCCGATTTCGGCCAGCTCCGCGCCCGCCAGCCCGCGCGTCGCCGCCGCCAGCGGATGCACCCAGATATCGGGCTTGCCCGAATAGGCGGCGCGCTGGATCAGCCCGGGATCGTCGAGCGGCGGTCCCTGATCGGGCATCAGCGCCGCGCGCACGATGCCGCCGAAGCGAAAGGCCGGGCCGTCGACGCGGAACACGCCCAGATCGACAATGCCGGGGGCGAGCAGCGCGCCCGCCGCCTCGATCACCCGCGCGCCCGCTGGTGGGCTGACCGCGCCGATGCGCGCGATCACGCCCTGATCGATCAGGATGTCCGTCGTGCTGCCATCGGGCAGGCGCGCGCCGAGGATCGCGGTCGTCTCAAGACCTGTCATGCCCCGGCCCGTCATGCCCAGCCCTCCATCCCGCGCGCGCGGCGCGTCAGCACGTCCAGGCAGGCCATGCGCACCGCCACCCCCATTTCGACCTGTTCGGTGATCGCCGAGCGCGCCGGATCGTCGGCAACGCTGGAGGCGATTTCGACCCCCCGGTTCATCGGCCCGGGATGCATGACCAGCGCATCGGGCTTGGCGCGGGCGAGCCGTTCGGGCGTCAGCCCCCAGAATGCGTGATATTCGCGCAGCGACGGCACGAAGCCGCCGGCCATCCGCTCGGTCTGAAGGCGCAGCATCATCACCACATCGGCCCCGTCCAGCCCGGCATCCATGTCGGTGAACTGGCGGACATGCATCCGGTCGAGATCGGGCGGGATCAGCGTCGGTGGCGCGACGACGCGGACATCGGCGCCAAGCGCGGTCAGCGCCAGCATGTTCGACCGGGCGACGCGGCTGTGCAGCACATCGCCGCAGATCGCGATCACAAGGCCCGCAATCGCGCCCTTGCGCCGCCGGATGGTCAGCGCGTCGAGCAGCGCCTGGGTGGGGTGTTCGTGCCGCCCGTCGCCGGCGTTGAGCACCGGGCAGTCGACCTTGTCGGCGATCAGCCGCACCGCGCCCGAGCTGGCATGGCGGATGACGATCATGTCGGCGCGCATCGCATTGAGCGTCATCGCCGTGTCGATCAGCGTCTCGCCCTTCTTCACGCTCGACTGGGCGGCGTGCATATTGACCACGTCCGCGCCCAGCCTTTTGCCGGCGATTTCGAACGACAGCAGCGTGCGCGTCGAGTTTTCGAAAAAGGCGTTGATCAGCGTCAGCCCGCGCAGCCGGTTGTCATGCTTCTGGGTGGCGCGGTTCATCGTCACCCATTGTTCGGCCTCGTCGAGGAGAAAGCCGATCTCGTGCGGCTGCAACCCGGCGATGCCGAGCAGATGGCGGTGCGGAAAGAAAAGGGCGGACATGGCCGCGCTGATAGCGCCGCCAGCCGACCGCGTCACCTGCGCCCGCACCTGTTCGCCAGATGAACGGCGCGATCAAAGCCCGTTCAGACAGGATCGGGCACAAGGGCGGCATGAAGTTTTCGGACAAGGAACGGACCATGCGCAAACTGATCCTCATGATCGCCACTGCGGGCCTTGGGCTGTCGGCGCTCGCCGCGCCGGCGGCGGCCGATCCGGGTGTGCAGCTGGCCGGCTGGGATCGGGCCGGCTGGGATCGGGGCGATTGGGACGATGACCGCGAATGGCGCGGCGACCGCCGCCGCGATGATCGCCGCTGGAATGACCGGCGTTGGGCTGGGCGCGACCGCGACTGGGACGATGGGCGTTGGGACCGCCGTGACCGCCGCGCCTGGGCGGGCCAGCGCTGCCGCCGTGACAGCGGCACCACTGGGGCGATCCTGGGCGGTGCGGCGGGCGCGCTGCTCGGCCGCGCCGTCGATGGCGGGCGTGACC
>DBAW01000076.1 GCA_002291855.1 Sphingomonas sp. UBA1000 | reverse complement strand
GGTCGTCCACCCCATCACGTCAACAACCGCGACCGAAAGGGTATCCCCCGCGAGTCCGTTCGTGTGGAAACCGCTCTAGGTGGTAGAACCTTCGGGCTCGGACCAATCAGCAGCGCGAATCGATGAAGGATGTCCTCGGCGGTTACCCGAGGTGAGACGCCCGACGAATGATCAGGCAAAACTGGGTTCCGGCGCTGGCGTCGACCAGATCAAGGCTGCCGCCGACGCCTTCGACCAGCGCCCGCGCAATCGGCAGACCAAGCCCGGTACCGCCGCTCTCGCGCTTGCTGGTGAAAAACGGTTCGAAGATCCGAGGGCGGTCTGCCGCGGCGATGCCGTGACCGTTGTCGGCGATGGTCAGCTGCAGCCTTGGGCCGGCCTGATCCACCGTGATGTGAACCTCGCTGGCCGCAGCCGCGCGCGCATTGTCGAGCAGGGTGGTAAGAACCGTTTCCAGCGCGGCGCCATCGATAGCGCCGCGCGCGGGATGGCCCCCAAGCCGGTATGTGATCCGGAAGGTCGCCGAGCTCAGCCCATCGGCAATCCGTGCCAAAACCTCTCGCACATCGCAGGCGGCGTCGTTCGGACGTTGCAGGTCGGCCTTGGCCAGATCGAGCAGCCTCGAGATTAGCCGGCTGAGCCGCCGTGTATCATCGGCCATGTTGGCCAAGAAGCGAGCACGGTCGCCCTCGGACATGGTCGCCCCGTGATCCTGCAGCAGCTCGATCGCGCCGGAGAGACCGGTTAGTGGGGTCTTAAACTCGTGGGCCAGAGCAGCGGCGAAATCACGCAGATAGTGCGATCGCGCCTGAATGGCGGTCGCCATCGCCGCGAAATCATGGATCAGGCCGTCAATCTCCTGGACCCGCAGGGTGGGCTGTGGGGGATCGGCACTGCGGCCCTCGGCGAGGGCGCGTGTGGCGCGGCTCAGCGCTTCGATCGGGCGCACGATGGTCCGCGCCAGCAGGGCCGTCATCGCCACCAGGAACAGGAAGATCGCGGCCGTGCCGCCTGCTATCTTGCCACGATCCTCATACATGCCGCGAAACAGGGCCCGGGGCGAACGCGAGAGGAGGATCGCACCGACCACGCGCCCGCCTGCCATGATAGGGCGCGCATGGTGCAGGCGGATGTCGGTCGCGCGACTGATCCATTCTAGTGGATAGCGGACCTTGTAGGCGCCGTTGTGGCGAAGCGTGGTGATCGTTGTCCCGCTCAGTGCTGCCCGCACTTCGGGCAAGCCGGCCAATGATCGCCCTGCATCGCGGCCATTCAGCACCAGCCCCTGGCGGTCGAGCAGCACGATCGAGGCAAGTGTCGCACGCTTGGTCTGTTCGATCACGGGCTCCCACATGGTGGCCATTTGCATGGCCGCCGGATCGCGCTGCAGGGCTGTCGCCACGGCGGCAGGCCGTTCTTCGAGCACCGGCGACGAGCGCAGGTCTATGCTGGTGGAAATGGTCCGATCATCAGGGTCATAGGAGTTGATGGCCGGGCGACCATCCATGCCATCGGGCATCGCGGAGCAGCCCATCGCCGCGCTGGCCGCGAGAGCCGACCCTTGGGCGATCAGCTCTGCTTCGGTGCGCCGGACCAGAGCATTTTCGTAAACCCTGAGGCCGATCGCGGCGAGCCCAGGCAGGCCGGCGACGACCAGCAGCAGCGCAAACATGATCGTGCGCAGGCGCATGACCGGCCACAGCGCGGAAAGGATGCGCCTCACCCGGTACAGGCGCCCAGACGATAGCCGATCCCCGCGCGCGTCTCGATCACGTCATACGCCCCGTGTTCCGCGAATTTGCGGCGCAGGTTACGGATGTGGCTGTCGATCGTGCGGTCCGTGACGGCGAACCCTGGCCCGTGCAGGCGATTGATCAGCATCTCGCGGGATTGAACCCGGGAGGGCGAAGTGGCCAGTGCCATCAGCAGCGAAAACTCGCTGACTGTCAGGATCACCTCTTGGTGATTCCAGAACGCCTGCCATCCCGCCGTGTCGAGCCGCAACCGCCCGCGCGCCAGGTCGGCCGGGGGCGTGGCCGACTGTCCGGCGGTGCGCCGCAGGATCGCCCCTGCACGCGCGACCACCTCGCGCGGGGAGAAAGGCTTGACGACATAATCGTCGGCACCCAGTTCGATCCCAAGCACCCGGTCGATCTCCTCGTCGCGCGAGGACAGGAACAGGATTGGCACGGCGCTGTGGCTGGCGCGCAATCGGCGGCAGACCTCCAGCCCGTCCATCCGGGGCATGTTGATGTCGAGCACCACCAGGTCGGCCGGGTCCCGGGCCAGGCATGCGAGAGCGTCCTCGCCATCGCTGGCCTCGACCGTCGCAATTCCGGCCTTGGTAAAGGCAAAGGCGAGCAGCTGCCGGATATGCGGATCATCGTCGACGACGAGCACCTTGCGTGGCGGGTTGCCGGAGGCGGAGGCATCGGTCATGCAGCGATCTGTCACCGCTCGGCCGGCGCGGTCAATGCAGGCGATGGCGCTGCCCCCTCTTGCCCCAGAGCAGCACGCAGGACCCGCGGGTCACGGGAGTGGCAGTTAATCGACCCGTGCCTCCGCGGCGCCAGCGCCGCAAGGCTCGGGCTGTCGCGGACCTCGTCCAGGCGGACCATGGCCAACAGGCTCCAGTCACCGCGGGCCAGATCACTGCTCAGACGTGCTTGAGCATCCTCGCGCAGCAGCCGCGCCCACAGCCGGATCGGTTCCGGAGCGGGGCGCCGCTCGAGATCGGCGAGGGCGACCATGGCCGAAGGGCCCGCGGCTTGCAGATAGCAGATGTCGAGCGGTGCCCCGCTTCCGCCGAGCTCGCGCGCCGCGGCGATGTTGTAGCGCGCCGCCACCGCATCGAGATCGACGAAGCTGCAGCCGCCCAGCACGACGAGGGCTGCCGCCGCATTGGTGTTGATCAGCCATCCTGCGCTCTTGCTGCGCATCAGGCGCCACAATACCAGCATCAGCCCCAAGGCGACCAACCCCATCCACAGCAACGCGGCGATGCGCAGGCTGGTCAGCGAATAGGCCGCGATATAGTCCAGTGTGCGCAGTGCGGCATTGCCGACCAGCAGCACGTTTTGCGCCACCCACAAGACCACGAGCCGCCGCACGGCTGGCATCGCGGCGGTCTGCGAGCCGGGGCGGAGCGCCACCAGCACGAACCCGGCGGCGAGCAGAGCGGTAACGATGAGAGGATAGGCGCCGCGATGCGCATACTCGGCCAGCGTCATCCCGTCAGGCAGCGGCGCGAGCCCCCAGAGCCAGGCGAGATCCATCGCGTTCTGCAGCGCGAACAACATGTTGAAGGCGATGAGTGACAGCCGAACCGATCCAGGGCTCACGCCGGCCAGGGGCAGGTCGCCGCTCCCATCGAAGGTATCAATCAAATGGCGCGGCAGGCGGGGACGCAATAGGCTCCACGCCAAGGTGAACCAGATGCCGCCCATGAGGAGCCGCGCGATCAGCTTCCCATCGGGCGAAAGCGACAGGGCCTCGTTCAGCCAGGTCTCGATCACCGGATTGGCCATCGCGAACAGGCCAAGAATAACCGCGCTGCCAGCAGCCGGGAGCGCCAACTGCGGCAAAATGGCGCGGATCTGTCCGCTGCCCAAGCGATGGCGGATCCTCAGCCAACGCCGTCCATCCAGCAGAGGGGCGACGATCGATCGCAGACCATACGCCAGCAGCCTCTGCGACCAGCACCAGGCATCGCCGAAACGGCGCGTCGCGGGCAGCATCGTTCCGACCCCGGCAAACACCCAGAACATTGTCCATGCGAGCCGACCGGGCATGATCATCATCGCAAGGGCCATCAGTCCCGCCAGGCCGAAGCAAGCAACGGCCCGCGAATCCTGTCGTAACGCTGGCCGGGCCAGCAGCGCGGCCGCCAGCAGAACCAGCTCGAGCGCACCCAGCGCTCCCCCGGTCAGCCGCAGCTGGAACAGGGTAGCGTCCCAGACGAACGCCACTGCTATGGCCGTTGCAATCTTTCTATCAAAACTGGCGGATAGGGTTCCCATTGCACAAACCTCCAGCGGATCTGCGCTGGTCCTGCCCGTTGCGCATGATGGAGGATCATGGGCCGCCTTGTCGTTCTGATCGGGTTCTCGTGCAGAAAATGTGCAGACATCGCCATGGATTGAGCGCAACTGTGGGGGTGGGGGCGGTGAACCCTTTGCCAGGAAATGCCTTACTGCCTGCGCAGTTGCCGGCGCCAGGTGAACAGCTGCGACGGGCTCATGCTATGCCGCCTTGCGACCGAGCAGACCGTCTCCTGCCCGGAGAAGCTCGCGGCCAGGATCGATGCCTTCACCTCCTGCGGCCAATCCCGCCGCCGACCAGCACCCGTGAACACCTCGAAGCGCGTGACCCGGCTAGTGCCAGCATCATCACATGCCATCGTCATAGCACCAACGCCTCCACCCGATCAGGGCGCAGAGACTCGGCGCTGGGCTTCAGGCCCGCAAGGTGGGGCCGCGGCCCCGCTTACTCGCCACCCGCTACGACGGCTGCCCTACCGCCTTGTTCCCCGCGGTCGCCCTCGTAGCCACCGTTATCTTCTGGCTATGACCAACGAGCCCTGCCCCTACCGGCCCGGTCTGCTGGAGAACTTTGTCGAATCCACCAGCCCGGCAATGTTCAACTTCGGGGATAATCTGACGGTCGCGCCCAATGGCCATCTGGTCATCTGCGAGGATCAATATACCGATCCCGTCGACAATCATCTGCGCGGGGTCACGCCCTCCGGCGAGGTCTACACCATCGGGCGCTGCCGCCTGCAGACCGAGCTTGCCGGTGCCTGTTTCTCGCCCGACGGACGGGCGCTGTTCGTCAATCTCTACAGC
>DBAW01000237.1:20159-20319 GCA_002291855.1 Sphingomonas sp. UBA1000 | reverse complement strand
TCGAGCAGCCGGGCCGGTGCCGGCAACAGCCGCGTGAGCGCCGCCAGCCTTTCCTTCGCCCGGTCGGCCCCGCGCTGCACCACGCGTTCCAGCCGCGCGCCCTGATCGCGGACATAGGCGCGCAGCTCGGCCCGCACCGGCACCGCCATTTCGGCCGCCG
>DBAW01000237.1:17717-19809 GCA_002291855.1 Sphingomonas sp. UBA1000 | reverse complement strand
CGGCGCGCGCCGGTCGGCGGCATAATCGCACAAGGTGGTGTCGGTCTCATGCCCGACGGCGGAAATCACCGGGATCGGGCTGGCGGCGACGGCGCGCACGACGATTTCCTCGTTGAACGCCCACAGATCCTCGATCGAACCGCCGCCGCGCGCGACGATCACCAGATCGGGCCGCCGGTCGGCGGGCAAGGCCCCAAAGCCGGTGACCGCCGCCGCCACCTGTTCGGCCGCGCCTTGGCCCTGCACCAGCACCGGCCAGACCGTGACATGGCTCGGAAACCGGTCGGCCAGCCGGTGCAGAATGTCGCGGATCACCGCCCCGGTGGGCGAGGTGACGACGCCGATCCGCCGGGGCAAAAAGGGCAGCGGCCGCTTGCGCGCCGGATCGAACAGCCCTTCGGCCGCGAGCTTCGCCTTCAGCCGTTCGAGCAGCTGCATCAGCGCGCCCGCCCCGGCCAGTTCCAGCCGTTCGATGACGATCTGATATTTGGACCGGCCCGGATAGGTGGTCAGCCGCCCGGTCGCGATCACCTCGATCCCGTCTTCGGGGCGAAAGGCGAGGCCCGCCATGCTGCCTTTCCACATCACCGCGTCGATCACCGCCTGATCGTCCTTCAGCGACAGATAGGCATGGCCCGAGGCCGCGCGCTTGAACCCGCTGATCTCGCCGCGCAGCCGCACCTGGCCGAACCGGTCCTCGACCACGCGCTTCAGCGCCTGGGCAAGTTCGGACACGCTGAGCGCAGGCGCGTTGTCGCCGGGCTGCGGCTCGGCTAACAGCCGCCCGGCGGCGTCCAGCCGGGGCGCGGAAGGAGGAAGACTGGCCATGAACGTCCTGCTGATCGGATCGGGGGGGCGCGAACATGCGCTGGCCTGGAAAATGGGCCAAAGCCCGACGCTCGGCAAGCTTTACGCCGCACCCGGCAATCCCGGCATCGCCCGCCATGCCGAACCGGCCGGAATCGACCCCGCCGACCATCGGGCGGTGATCGGGTTCTGCGCGGCTCATGCCATCGATCTGGTGGTGATCGGCCCGGAAGCGCCGCTGGTCGCCGGGCTGGCCGATGATCTGCGCGCCGCCGGCATCGCCGTGTTCGGCCCCGGCCGCGCGGCCGCCGCGCTGGAAGGCTCGAAAGGCTTCACCAAGGATCTGTGCGCCCGCCACGGCATCCCGACCGCCGCCTATGTGCGCGTGGCCGATGCCGCCGCCGGGCTGGCGGCGCTTGACCGGTTCGGCCTGCCGGTGGTGATCAAGGCCGATGGGCTGGCCGCGGGCAAGGGCGTGGTGATCGCCGAAAGCCGCGCCGAGGCCGAGGCGGCGGTGACGGCGGCGGACGGCCCGCTGGTGATCGAGGAATATCTGGCCGGCGAGGAAGCGAGCCTGTTTGCCCTGACCGATGGCCGCGCGGTCATCGCCTTTGGCTCGGCACAGGATCATAAGCGCGTCGGCGATGGCGACACCGGGCCCAATACCGGCGGCATGGGCGCCTATAGCCCGGCCCGGGTGCTGACCCCCGCGCTGGAGGCGCGGGCGATGGCCGAAATCGTCATCCCGACGGTCGCCGCGCTGGCCGAGGCGGGCACCCCCTTTGTCGGCGTGCTTTATGCGGGGCTGATGCTGACCGCCGACGGGCCGAAGCTGATCGAATATAACGCCCGGTTCGGCGATCCCGAGACGCAGGTGCTGATGCCGCGTTTCCCCGGCGATCTGGTCGCGCTGTTCCATGCCTGTGCGACCGGGCGGCTGGGCGAGATCGCGGTCCCCGCGCTGACCGACGCGGTCGCGCTGACCGTGGTGCTGGCCGCCCAGGGCTATCCGGGCACGCCCGCGACCGGCGGTGCGATCGCCGGGCTGGACGCGGCCGAGGCCGGGGGGGCGCTGGTGTTCCATGCCGGCACGCGGATGGCGGCCGACGGGCTGGTCGCGGCGGGCGGGCGCGTGCTGGCGGTGACGGCGACCGGCGACAGCGTGGCCGAGGCACAGGGGCGCGCTTATGCTGCGGTCGACCGGATCGGGTTTCCGACCGGCTTTTGCCGGCGCGACATCGGCTGGCGCGAAGCTGCGCGCGAAGCGGCGGGCTGAACGCCGGCA
>DBAW01000237.1:0-17365 GCA_002291855.1 Sphingomonas sp. UBA1000 | reverse complement strand
GACGGCCAAACTGGACTGGAGGTGGCGAGATGGAATGGGTGCAGCAGAATCTGGTGCTGGTCCTGATCGGGGCGGCGCTGATCATCGCATCAATCTGGTGGCTGATCGGGTCGAGCCGGACCCGGTCGCCCGAAGCGGTGACGCGCGACGGCGTCGAAAAGGAAATCTCGCCGGTGATCATGGGCATGGGCGCGGCCCCCGCCGATGTTCCCCCGGCGGTCGAGGCGGTGCCCGCACCGGTCGCCCCTGCGCCGCCGGTCGCGGCCCCTGCCCCTGCCCCCGCCCCTGCTGTGGCCGCCACCGACGACGGCCCGGCCGACGATCTGACGCGGATGAAGGGCGTCGGCCCCAAGGTCGCGGCGCTGCTCAACGAGCTGGGCGTCACCCGCTTTGCGCAGATCGCCGGCTGGAGCGACGACGACATTGCCCGCATCGACACGCATCTGGGCGCGTTTCGCGGCCGCGCGGTCCGCGACCGCTGGGTCGAACAGGCCCGGCTGCTCGCCGCCGGCGACACCGCCGCCTATGAAGCGGCGTTCGGCCGGCTGGGCTGATCGCCAGTCGGTCGGGAATCCAGTCGGTCGGGAATAAGGGCGGTTCGGGATCAGGCCGGGGCGACGAGCAATTTGTCAATCTTGCGCCCGTCCATGTCGACGATCTCGAACCGCCAGCCCTGTTCCTCGAAACTCTCGCCGACGACCGGCAGATGGCGGAGCACCGCGAGCACAAAGCCCGCGCTGGTCGCATAATCCCGGTCCTCGGCCAGCCTCAGCCCCAGCCGCTCGGCCAGCGCATCGGCGGCAAGCGAGCCTGAGATCAGCAGCGACCCGTCCTCGCGCTCGACGATCGCAGGATCGGTGCCTTCGTCCTGATCGGACGCGAACTGGCCGGCAATGGCGATGAACAGATCGGCGGGGGTGACGATCCCCTCCAAATGGCCATATTCGTCGTTGACGAGCACCATCGGGGCCTCGGCCGCGCGCAGCGTTTCGAGCGCGTCCATCGCATCGACCTGATCGGGCACGACGCGCAGCGGCCGCATCAGCGCGCGCAGGTCGAGCGGCTTGCCCGCCAGCATCGCGGCGACGATGTCGCGGCTCTGGATCACGCCGATGATGCGGTCGACCGACCCTTCGGCCACCGGCAGTCGGGTGTGCGGCGTTTCGATCAGCCGGGCGCGGATCTGCTCGGGATCGGCATCGACATCGATCCAGTCGATATCGGTGCGCGGGGTCATCACCTCGCGCACCGGCCGGTCGGCAAGGCGGACGACGCCGGAGATGATCGCGCGCTCGCTTTCCTCGATCACGCCCGATTTGCTCGCTTCGGCGACGATCATGTGCAGCTCTTCGGCGGTGACATGATCCTCGGATTCGCGCGCCATGCCGAGCAGCCGGAAGATCAGCGCGCTCGACCGGTCGAGCAGCCACACCAGCGGGGCGGCGAACCGCGCCAGCCAGCGCATCGGCACCGCCATGACGAGCGCGATCGGCTCGGGCGAGCGCAGCGCAAATTGCTTGGGCACCAGCTCGCCCGCGATCAGCGAGAGATAGGTGGTGAGCGCGATCACGATGCCGAAGCCCAGTTCCGCGGCCCATTCGGCCGGAACGCCCAGCCGCGCCAGCCGGTCGCCGACCGGGCCGCCAAGGCTTGCCCCCGAATAGGCCCCGGCCATGATCCCGACCAGCGTGATGCCGATCTGCACGGTCGACAGGAAGCGGCCGGGGTCGCTGGCCAGCGCAATCGCGGTATTGGCCCCGCGCTTGCCAAGCTTGGCCAGCGCCTGCAGCCGCGATTTGCGCGACGACACGATGGCGAGCTCGGACATGGCGAACACGCCGTTGAGCGCGACCAGCGCGAGGATGATCGCAACGTCGATCCAGGGAAAGGGGGCTAGGGGCGGCATCGGGGCTGCATGGGGGCGGGATGCGGCCATCCTTGGCCTGAATCCGCCCCCACGGCAACAGGCAAGCGCCGGCCGCCCGCCCCGTCAGCCACCGCGCTCAGGCCGGCTCCAGCCGCCGCCGCCCGGCCGGGGTGCGCATCCGGTGCGTCCCCGCCGCGCGAAGATCGCGGGCGCGGATGGTGTTCATGAACGTCCATTCGGCGGTCGCCGCCGCGCGCGTGAGGGTTACGGTCATATAGCCGCGCCGGCTGGTGTCGCACCATTTGAGTTCGGGATTGGTCTCGACCAGCGCGCGCGCGACATCGGTCGGCGGCACGCCGCGGAAATAGCTCTCAAAGCCCGGCGAGGTCACGCTGTGGGTGTCGAACTCGACCCCGGCCGGGCGGCCGCCTTCGGCCAGATCGAATGCCCAGCCGTTATGGCTGTCGCCGGCAAGCACGACCAGATCGGCATCGGCCGCCTGCGCCGCGCGCAGGAACCGCGCCCGCGCCGCCGGATAGCCGCCCCAATTATCAAGGTTGAACGCTATGCCCGCCGCCGAGGCGGCAAGGCCGGCCTTCGTGCGGTTGCGGACGATCTCTGGCGCGTCGGCGGGCACCCAGTCGGCAACCCGTTCCGGGGTGCGGGTCTGGCCCATCACCGTGCCGAAGCCGACGACCTGCCAGCGCCGCCCGGCGCGCTTCGACGCGCCGAGCGCCCCGGCCAGCCATGCCTCCTGGTCCAGCCCCAGCATGGTGCGCGCCGGATCGGCAAGCGGGCCGTCGCGGAACGCCGACAGCGCCGCGCGGATATCGCCACCGCCGCGCAGCACGGTGTCGAGCGACAGCGGCCTGCTGCGGCCATTGAGGCGGCTTTCGGTGCGGAAAAACGTGCCGAGATCGCCGAAATCATAAGCGGCATAGGGCAGGTCCGACACCGGCATCCATTCATGCCAGGCCTGCATCGCGGCGGCGCGGCGCACCGCCCAGTCGCCTTCGCCGGGATTGTGGTTTTCGGCCCCGCCTTCCCACGCATCATTGGCCGATTCATGATCGTCCCACGATGCGAGCATCGGCACGCGCGCATGCAGCGCCTGCAGATCGGGATCGGCGCGGTAACAGGCATAGCGGGTGCGGTAATCGGCGAGCTGGATCATCTCGCCCACCGGCTCCAGCACGCGCTCGGCCACCGCATCGCGCGGCGAGGGATACACGCCGCGCGCATATTCATACAGATAATCGCCCAGATGCAGCGCCAGATCGATATCGTCGCGCGCCGCCGCATGGCCATAGGCGTTGAACCAGCCATAAGGCAGGTTCGAGCAGGAAAACACGCCGATCGTCCAGCTGTCGAGCGCGCCTTCGGGCAGGGTGCGGGTGCGGCCGACCGGCGATGTCTGCCCATCGGCGACAAAGCGGTAGAAATAGCGCCGCCCCGGCGTGAGGCCGGTGACGGTGACCTTGGCCGTCCAGTCGCGGAACGGCCCGGTCACCACATCGCCGCCGGCGACGATGCGGGCGAAATCGGCGGTTTCCGACACCTCGGCATGGACCCTCGCGCTGTCGTCGCTGCCGACAAAGCGCGTCCACAGCAGCACCGAGCGCGCCTGCGGCTCGCCGCTTGCGACATTGTGGGTGAAACCGCGCGCCGCGACCAATTGCGCAATCGCCCGGCCACCGCCCGGCAGAAGCAGCGCGCCCAGGCCCAGCGCGCCGCCGCGCACCAGGGAACGGCGATCAATCGCAATGGTCATTGTCCGGTCTCCATCAGATCAGCCGAGGCGCCCCGCCTCGGCAAGGAAAAGGTCCACGTCCCCGGCGTCGTGATACAGGCCAAGGCCGATCCTGAGCACGTCGCCGCGCACATCGGTGATCACGTCGCGGGCGATCAGCGCCTGCTGCCAGCCCGGCGCGGCGGGCACGCGCAGCGCGACGAACCGCGCCGCCGGCCCCGCGCCCGGCGGGTTGAGCAATGTCGCGCGGCCAAGCGGGGTCGCCGCCAGCCCGGCGAGCAGCCGGTCGCGCAGCCCGGCGACATGATCCGAAATCGCCCGTGTCGTCAGCCCTTCGGCAGCGAGCATGTCGCGCACCGCGAGGAACCGGTAGAGGCCCGACGGGTCGAAGGTCGCGCCCAGAAAGCGCCGCCCGTCGGGCGCATGGCCGACCGCACCCGGCGGCAGCGCCAGATCGTCGAACGCCGCATACCAGCCGGTCACCACCGGGCGCGGCGCAAAGCCGGGCGGGGCATGGAGGAACGCCACCCCTTCCCCGGCCATCGCATATTTATAGCCGCCCGACATGTAGAAGACCCGGTCGGCCACCGCCCCCAGATCGGTCGGCACCGCCATGAAACCGTGATAGCCGTCGATCACCACCCACGGCCCCTCGGGCCGGGCAAGCGCGGCGAGCGGGGCCAGATCGTCCAGCACCAGCCCCGATCCGAACATCACCTGGCTGACAAAGATCAGATCATGCCCGCCGCGTTCGGCGGCGGCGCGGAACCGGGCGGCGAAATCGGCCCCCGGCTCTACCGCAACTGTCTCGACCACCAGCTCGCCCGCCTCCACCCAGCGCGCGGCCTGACGGCGGAAGCTGTGAAACTCGCCGTCGCTCGCCAGCACGCGCAGCGGGCGCGGACGATCGATGGCGGAGACGAGGCGGACGATCAGTTCGTGGGTGTTGGGCGCAAAGCAGATCGTCGCCGGATCGGGCAGGCCGAGTTCGGCCGCCACCTCGGCCTGGGCGCGCGGCCAGATTTCGCCCATCACCCGTTCCCATTTGCGGTCGGCGAGCCGCGCGGCATCGGCCCAGGCGTCCTGCTGGCCGGCAAGGCTGGCATCGGGCCACAGATGATGGCTGTGCGCCGCCATGTGGAGCCGGCCGGGCGCGGCGGACAGCGCCCTTTCAAACAGATGCTTCCAGCTCACAGCGCGGTTCTCAGCGACCAGAGTTCGGGAAACGCCCTCTTGGCGAGTGTTGATTGCAGATATTTGACGCCGGCGGTGCCGCCGGTGCCGGTTTTGCCGCCGATGATGCGTTCGACGGTCAGCACATGCTTGTGCCGCCACGCGGTCATCGCATCGTCGAGATCGACGAGCTTTTCGGCCAGCTGATAGAGTTCCCACCAGCGCGCCGGATCGCGGTAAACCTCGGCCCAGCCCGCCTCGACCGCCGGGTCGGGCGCATAGGGCTGCGCCCAGTCGCGCGCGAGAATGTGCGGCGGCAACGCAAAGCCGGCGGCGGCGAGCGCGGCATTGGCATCGTCCCACAGGCTCGGCGCGGCCAGCGCCTCGGCCATGGCGGCGGCGGCATCGGGCCGGTCCTGCTGATAGGCGATGAAGCGCCCGTCCTTCAGCCCCAGCATATATTCGACCGTGCGGAACTGGTCCGACTGGAAGCCGGAGCTGGAGCCGAGGACGTGGCGGAAGCGCGAATAATCGGCCGGGGTCATGGTGGCGAGCACATCCCAGCTGACCGTCATGACCGTCTGGATGCGCGACACCCGCGCCAGCCCCTTATAGGCGGGCACGAGATCGCCGGCGCGGACCATCGCCTTGGCGAGCGTCAGCTCGGCGATGATCTGCTTGAGCCACAGCTCCTTGGTCTGGTGGATGATGATGAACAGCAGCTCGTCATGCCGGTCGGAATGCGGGCGCTGCGCGGCGAGGATCTCGTCGAGCGCGAGATAGCTGGCATAGGTGACGTCGGTGGTCATGCGCCCGTGTAGCAATCACGGGCGCGCGGAGACAGGCTTGCCGGGCCGGGTGCGGGACTGCGCGCCGGGTGCGCCGGGCGGTCAGATCCGCTCGGCACTCACCACGGCATCGGCGGCGCGCAGCGCGGCGAGGATCCGGACCAGATGATGCAGGTCGGCCACCTCGACATCGATCTGGAAGGTGTGGAAGCTGCCGTCGCGGTTTTCGAGCTTGAGGTTGAGGATGTTGGCGGTGTGCGCGCCGAAAATCCCGCTCATCACCGCCAGCGACCCCGGCTCGTTCTTGACGACGATGCGCAGCCGCGCCGTGCCGCCTTCCGACCGGTCGCCCCAGGCCAGATCGACCCAGTCGGCATCGACGCCATCGGCCAGCTCGGCACAGTCGATCGTGTGCACCTGGATCGGCTCGTCGGTGCGGCGCAGGCCGACAATGCGGTCGCCGGGCACCGGATGGCAGCAGGGCGCGAGATCGAAGGCGACGCCGGGCGTGAGGCCGCGGATCGAAATCGCCTCGCGCTGGGCGGGCGGGCGCGCGACGCCGTCGCCGGTCGATCCCGGCATCAGCGCCTCCATCAGCTCGGCATCGCTGATCTGGCCGCGCGCGATGGCGACCATCAGCGCGCCTTCGTCGGCCAGCTTCAGCCGCTTGATCGCGGTGCCGATGGCTTCGCCGCCCAGCTGGGCAGGCAGGCGGGCGACGACCTCGTCATACAGCTTGCGCCCCAGCGCCACCGATTCGCTGCGTTCCTTGTGGCGGACGAAGCGGCGGATCGCCGCCCGCGCCTTGCCCGTGACGACGAAGTTCAGCCATTGCGGCTGCGGCTCCTGCGCCTTGGATTTGAGGATCTGCACCTGATCGCCATTGGCGATCGGCGTGCGCAGCGGCACGACGCGGCCGTTGATCTTCGCCCCCACCGCCTGATCGCCCAGGTCGGTATGGACGGCATAGGCGAAATCGATCGGCGTCGCGCCCTTGGGCAGCTGGATCAGCTCGCCCTTGGGGGTGAAGGCGAAGATCCGGTCCTGATACATCGCCATGCGCGTATGCTCGAGCAGTTCTTCCGGGCTCTCGGCATTGTCGAGGATTTCGATCAGGTCGCGGATCCAGCGCACCTGAGTGTCGGGCTGGCCCTGATGCTGCTTATAGGCCCAGTGGGCGGCGAGGCCATATTCGGCCTGGGCGTGCATGTCGGTCGAGCGGATCTGGATCTCGATCCGCATATTCTCGGCATGGATGACCGAGGTGTGCAGCGAGCGATAACCGTTGCGCTTGGGCGTCGAGATATAGTCCTTGAACCGCCCCGGCACCATCGGCCAGCGGCCATGGATGACGCCGAGCGCGCGGTAGCATTCGGCGACGTCGGGCACGATGGCGCGGAACGCCATGACGTCGGACAGCTGTTCAAAGCTGATGTGACGCTCGGCCATTTTGCGCCAGATCGAATAGGGATGCTTTTCGCGCCCCGACACCTCGGCCTCGATGCCATTGCGCGACAGCAGCAGCTTCAGCCCCGATGCGATGCGGGCGATGCGGTCGCCCCCACCCTCGTGCAGCTGGGCAAGGCGGCGGGTGATCGACTCATACGCCTCCGGCTCCAGCTGGCGGAAGGCGAGAGTCTGCATCTCGTTCATGAACTCATACATGCCGATCCGCTCGGCAAGCGGGGCATAAATGTCCATCGTCTCGCGGGCGATGCGCTTGCGCTTGGCCTCGTCCTTGATGAAATGGAGCGTGCGCATATTGTGCAGCCGGTCGGCCAGCTTGACCAGCAGCACGCGGATGTCGTCGGACATGGCGAGCAGGAACTTCCGCAGATTTTCCGCCGCGCGCTGGCTTTCGGTCTGCGCCTCGATCTTCGACAGCTTGGTCACGCCATCGACCAGCCGGGCGACATTGGCACCGAATTTGGCCTCGATCTCCTCGTGCGTGGCGACCGTGTCCTCGATCGTGTCGTGCAGGATCGCGGTGGCGATGGTCACATCGTCCAGATGCAGGTCGGTCAGGATGCCTGCCACCTCGATCGGGTGGCTGTAATAGGGATCGCCCGATGCGCGTTTCTGGCTGCCATGCGCCTGCATCGAGAACACATAGGCCCGGTTGATCAGGTTTTCGTCCGCGTCGGGGTCATAGCTTTTGACCCGCTCGACCAGTTCATATTGTCTCAGCACCCCCCCAAGATCGGGTCATCGGGGGGAGAACGCAACCGCAATATGCAGCAGCGCCGCCGCGGCCGGGGCCGCAAAAAAGCCGGCGCCCGGGGGGACGGGCGCCGGCTCAGGGATGCGGACGAGGGAGGATGGGTCCGCTGGGAGGGGTGGGCGACGGCCGGCCGCGTGGGGCAAAGGCCGCGCCAAGGTCAGCCGCGTGTCAGCGCTGGACGATCCGGGTGGTGTCGATCCGCGCCTTGGCATTGCACTTGGCAAGCGCTTCGTCGTCGAGCGCGGTGCCGGCGGCGGTGAAGGTCGCGATCTGGCCGAACTCGCGCGCCGCAGCCGCGCAGATCACCGCCGGGCGGCTGGCACCGGCCGCCGCCGTGCAGCTGTCGCCGGCGCAGTTGAACATCAGGCCGCGCACGATGACCTTCGCCGCCGGAGCCGGGTTGGCGAGCTGGAGCCGGTAATGCGCGCCGGCCGGTTCGGCCGACGCCGAGGCCGCGAACAGGGTGAAGGAACCAAGCACCGACACGAAGAGTGCAAGCAAGCGAGCCATGATCCGAGCCTTTCCGATACGTCAGTTGCGAATCGCTACCTA
Organism: Sphingomonas sp. UBA1000; assembly: GCA_002291855.1. Lineage (GTDB taxonomy): Bacteria > Pseudomonadota > Alphaproteobacteria > Sphingomonadales > Sphingomonadaceae > Sphingomonas_B. The sequence goes on along the minus strand of DBAW01000237.1, from coordinate 9,014 downwards.
GATTATTAGGTTTCTAGTTGCAACCCGAAACGGAAAAATTTTTGGCGCTTTATGGGCGGGCCGCCTTGGGTTACATTTCCGTGGCAGGAAGAGGATCGATGGGACTGAGAGAACCGCTGGCGCAGATCGCCGCCGAATGCAGCCTGCCCAAGGCCCTTGAGGCCGTGGGCGAACGCTGGTCGTTCCTAATTCTGCGCGCCGCGTTCAACGGCCTGATGCATTTCGAGGAAATGCAGTCGAGCCTTGGCATTGCGCGCAACATCCTCGCCAACCGGCTGGGCCGGCTGGTCGATGTCGGCATTCTGGAGCGCACCCCCTGCGCCGATGATCGCCGCAAGATCGAATATCGGCTGACCGAAAAGGGCATGGCGCTGCTGCCGACGATGATCGCGCTGCGGCAATGGGGCGAGCGCTGGGAAACCGGCTGCCCGTCCAACCCGGTGCTGGTCGACAAGCGCGACCAGCTGCCGGTGGCCGAGGTCCGCGTCCACGCCCATGACGGGCGGCCGCTGGCCTGGGACGATCTGTGCTTCGTCGACACCGCCGCGCTGCGGGCGCTGGCCGCCGAATAACTGGGTCCGCCGAATAACCGGCGCGCCGCGGGCCGGATCAGCCGCTCAGCGCCTCGCCCCGCTGGCCGCCCGGCACGCTGAGGCCCGCCGCCTTGGCCTTGCCGGTGCGATAGGCGATGGCGAGCAGCTGTTCGAGCTCCCCCCGGTCGAGCCACACGCCGCCGCACGCGCGGCAGCGGTCATATTCAATCGATCCCGACACAATCACTTCGGCGTCACCGCCACAGGCCGGACAGGCAAGCTGGCGGCCATGCGCCAGCGGGCGGGATTTCATTTTTTCGGACACGCCTTGCCGGTTTCCTTGCAGAACGCCTTCATCACCTCTTCTTTATAGACGAAGCCGCGCATCGCCTCCATCGTGGCAATGGTTACCGCTGGCTCGGCGGCGCGCATCCGCTGGGCCGGCGCGCTTTCGGCAAAATCGATCAGCGCCTTCAGATCGGCGATGCTCAGCCGCTCGGCCAGCGCGCGCCCCTCGGCGCGCAGCAGCCGCTCCGACCCTTCGACCGCGACGCGGTGGGCGACCATGCGCAGCTTCAGCCGCTCGCCCGCCTGCAGCTCGGGCATCGAGTCGAGCAGCTCGTCGGTTTCCTTGAGTTCCAGCACCGGCAGCACGCTGGCCAGACTGCCGAGCCGCGCGAGCTGCACGCCCAGCGCCTCTGCTTCGGCGGACGGAACGGTCGGCGCGGCAAGCGCCAACAGCAGCGCGGTCAACATCAGTGTTTCTCCGAAAATGGACAGGAATGCGGGCGGGCGGCGCAACCGCCTGGGCGCGCCATTTGCCGCCGCCTGCGAAGGGCCGGGCGACCCCTTCGTCGCCCGGCCAGTCGCCTAGATGCCCGCCGCCGGGGCGTTCCAGACCGCCGCAGACGCTCCGCACCGGCACCCCCGGCTCTGCGACCGGGTGGGGCAAGCAGGGGAATGAGCGCCTGCTGATGGGGTCGAACGCATATTATCCTCCTCCGACGACGAGACGCGTGGAGCCTGTGACCGGGACCGGACGGATAAGGGGGCGAGAACCGCCGGGCCGGGCACAGGCATACGCTGTGCGGTCCGACATCACGATCGCGAGGGAGACACGATCGCCAGAGGGGCCCGGCCCGCGCAATCTTGGTAGCGCGCGGCCATTCATTGGACGAACGATAAGTTCTGAGGTCAGCTATTCACGCCGTCAATCGAAGCCGGCGGATGGGCGGGGGATCGAGGTGAACCCGGCGCGCCCCGCGCCCCCGATAAACTGCCCGCCGCCGGCCGCCGGTTCAGGCGGCGCGGGGCGCGTCGTCAAGCGGCGCCAGCCGCTGGACATGGCCGAGCAGCGTGACTTCGGTTGCGAGGCACTGGCGCATCATGTCGATCTTCTCGCGCGCGGCGAGGCGATACTGGTCCCAATGCCCCATCGCCTCGCCATGGCTCCAGCGCGCCAGATACTGGTTCAGAAAGCTGTCGAGATGCCCGCGCGTGTCGACGAGATTGCCGATCAGCTCGGCCGCCGCCGTATCGCTGCGCCGCGCCAGCACGACCAGCAGTTCGCGCAGCGCATGGCGGCGCGCGAGGTCCGCGCCCAGCAGCTGCGCCCGCGCCTGTGGCAGGCGTTCATCGGGCATGGCATCGGCCAGCCGCGCTTCGAGTTCGGCAAGGCCGGCATGGATCGCGTCATGCGACACCAACACCCTGCGCACGAGCTGACGATCCAAACATTGTCCCCCACCGGTCCCGCAGCCCATGGCCGACGGTTAACCCCTTGTCGCCGCTCTCAGCCGGGATTTCCATCAGGAATGATACCAATGCCGCCATCGGCGAAGCTGAACGGCGACACGCCGCGCTCGCGTTCGTTGAACAGCAGCGCGCGGCCGCCGGGCGGGGCGGCGCGCTGCGGGCATTCGGGCCGCGTGCAGGCCCGGCAGCCCAGGCCGATCGGGGTCGCCTTGCCGGCCAGATCGATCCCCTGCGCCAGCGCCAGATCGCCGGCCAGCGCCGCCGCCACGCCCAGCCCGACGACGAACTCCGCGCCGACATCGCCGGCCCGCCGCCCCTGCGGATGCACGGTGCGGGCAAGGGTGAACCAGCGGCTGCCATCCTCCAGCATCACCAGATCGCGCTCGACCCGGCCCGGCCGCTCGAACGCCGCATGCAGCCGCCACAGCGGGCAGCGCCCGTCGGCCATCGCCAGCGGGGCGTCGCTCGCCCCGGCATAGAGTTTGGACGCCTGCCCGGCCCGGTCGATGCGGATCATGAAAAACGGCAGCCCGCGCGCGCCCACGCGCTGGAGCGTCGTCAGCCGGTGCGCGACCTGTTCGAACCCCGCCCCGAACCGGCGCTGGAGCAATTCGATGTCATAGCCGGTCGCCTCGCAGGCGCGCAGGAAGCGGGCATAGGGCATCATCAGCGCGGCGGCGAAATAGCTGGTGAGATGGCGGCGGAACAGCCGTTCGGCGGCGCGGTCGGCAAAGCCCGCGCCGCGGGCCAGCGCGTCGATTTCGCCCCGTGCCTCGATCGCGCCGAGCTGGAACGCCGCCTGAAAGGTGCGCGACGCCGGATCGAGCATTTCCGACAGCTGGAGCTGGCGCGCATGCAGATCGAGCCGGCGCAGCCGGTCGGGCATCACCTCGACCGGCAGGATGCGCAGCGTCAGCGCATGGCGGACGCGCAGCCGGTCGGCAATCGCGCCATAGAGGTCGGCAGACCCCAGCCGCAGCTCGTCGGCGAGCAATTCGGCAGCGGCGTCGAGATCGGCGAAATGATTGCGCCAGCGCCCGATTTCGTCGCGCACCCGCGCGATCGGATCATCCGCCGCCGGCCCCGCCGCGCCTCCGCCCCGGTCATAAAGCCGGGCGAACGCCTCGGCCGCGCCGGGGGCGGCGGCGATCCATTCAGCCAGTTCCGCCCGGTCGATTTCCAGGTCAGCGAACAGCGGATCGGCCAGCCGGCGGCGCAGCGCATCCGCCCCGCCCCCCGGCCCGGCCCCGGCGAGCGCGCGCGGATCGAGATCGAATTGCTCGACCAGCCGCAGCAGCAGCGCCGCCGAAATCGGCCGCTGGTTGCGCTCGATCAGGTTCAGATAGCTGGCCGACACCGCCAGCCGCGCCGCCATCTGCGCCTGGGTCAGCCCGGCGCGGCGGCGCACGCGGCGCACCTGATGCCCGGCAATCAGCTTGTCGCTGCCGTCCTTGGCCATGCACTTCCCCCATCCCGATCCGGCTCAGATTATGTCAATTCTTTACAGAATGACAGCGCATCACCGCCAAATCCCGACAAGGCCACCCGATTTCACGGCCGAATCGCTGGCGCAACGCCGCATCGAAGCGGAAAAGGCGGTCACAGCCTCTCGGGATTGTAAAGGATTTCACCATGGCCGATTTCGCTTCGCTCGTCCCCGCGCCCACCGGCCGCTTCGACGGGATCAACCGCACCTACACCGCCGCCGATGTCGAACAGCTGCGCGGGTCGGTGCCGATCGAATATACGCTCGCCCGGCGCGGCGCGCTCAAGCTATGGGAACTGCTCAAGACCGAGCCCTATATCAACGCACTCGGCGCGCTGTCGGGCAATCAGGCGATGCAGATGGTGCGCGCGGGCCTGAAGGCGATCTATCTGTCGGGCTGGCAGGTCGCGGCCGACGCCAACACCGCCGGGGCCATGTATCCCGACCAGTCGCTCTATCCGGCCAATGCCGGCCCGGAACTGGCGCGGCGCATCAACCGCACGCTCCAGCGCGCCGACCAGATCGAACATTCGGAAGGCGGGGTGAAGCGCGACTGGTTCGCGCCGATCGTCGCCGATGCCGAAGCCGGCTTTGGCGGGCCGCTCAACTGCTTCGAGATCATGAAGGCCTATATCGAGGCGGGCGCCGCCGGCGTGCATTTCGAGGACCAGCTGGCATCCGAGAAGAAGTGCGGCCATCTGGGCGGCAAGGTGCTGATCCCCACCCAGGCGCATATCCGCAACCTCAATGCCGCTCGTCTCGCCGCCGATGTGTGCGGCGTGCCGACCGTCCTTGTCGCCCGCACCGATGCCGAATCGGCCAAGCTCATCACCTCCGACATTGACGAGCGCGATCACGAGTTCCTGACCGGCGAGCGCACGCCCGAAGGCTTTTTCCGCCTGAAGGACGGCACCGGCGTCGATCATTGCATCAAGCGCGGCATCGCCTTTGCCGAACATGCCGATCTGCTGTGGTGGGAAACCTCGCACCCCAATCTGGAAGATGCCAAGCGCTTCGCCGAGGCGATCCAGAAGGCGCATCCGGGCAAGATGATGGCCTATAACTGCTCGCCCTCGTTCAACTGGGAAGCCAAGCTCGACCGCGACACCATCGCCAAGTTCCAGCGCGAGCTGGGGGCGATGGGCTATAAGTTCCAGTTCGTCACGCTGGCCGGCTTCCACCAGCTCAACTACGGCATGTTCGAGCTGGCGCGCGGCTACAAGGATCGCGGCATGGCCGCCTATTCGGAGCTGCAACAGGCCGAGTTCGCCGCCGAGGTGAACGGCTATACCGCGACGCGCCACCAGCGCGAGGTCGGCACCGGCTATTTCGATCTGGTCGCCCAGGCGGTCGCGGGCGGCGAAGCGTCGACCACCGCGCTCGCCGAATCGACCGAGGCCGAACAGTTCCGCAAGACCGCGGCCTGAGCGCGCACCGCGCCACGATCGCTCCCATGGCCGCCCTGCCGGCCATGGGAGCGGATTTTTTGATCCATTCCGGTTCCGCAATGGATCGGATCGGCCGGTTTCGCGTTTCCCCTCCGTTACATGGGGGGAATGGCCGGTTGCGCGCCCCCGCATCGCAGTCGGGGAACGGGGCGGCAATGGGCGAACAGGCCTTTATGCGCGGGGGCGGCGAAATGGGTGCCCGGATCCGCGCCCATGACTGGTCGGCCTCGCCGCTCGGCCCGCCGCTGACATGGCCGGTGCCGCTGCGCATGATGCTGGGCCTGTGCCTCCAGTCCAGCTTTCCGACCGCCCTCTACTGGGGGCCGGACCATATCCTGCTGTATAACGACGCCTGGACGATCATCCCCGGCGAACGCCATCCGGCAGCACTCGGTCGCCCAGCCCGGCTGGTCTGGCCGGACATATGGGACGTGATCGCGCCGCAGATGCGCGACGTCTTCCAACGCGGCATCGGCTTTTCCGCGATCGACCAGATGCTGCCGATGCGGCGCCACGGCGCGCTGGAGCAGACCTATTGGGATTACAGCTTCACCCCGATCCGCGACGAGAGCGGGGCGGTGCTGGGAATATTCAACCAGGGCCGCGAGGTCACCGACCGGGTGCTGCAATCGCGGCGCGACCGGCTGCTGGCCGAAATGGACGACCGGCTGCGCCAGGCCACGACCGAGGAACAGGCGCTCGACGCCGCGCTGGCGCTGATCGGCACCGGCTTCGGCGTCAGCCGTGCCGGCTTTGCCGAGCTGGAGGATATGAGCGATGCCGCGATCGTCCGCCGCTGCTGGACGGCGGGAGCGGTGCCGCTGTCCGGGCGGTTCGCGCCCGGCGCGTTCGGGGCCGGACTGTCCGCGACACTGCGCCGGGGCGAGGTGCTGCGGGTCGAGAGCCTTGACGATCTGGGCGAGACCGAAGCGGCGGCGATCCAGCTGATGCAGGATCTGGACATCGCGGCCCTGCTTGCCGCGCCGGTGATCACCGACCGCGGCTATGCCGGGTCGATCTTTCTCCATTCCCCCGTCCCGCGGCGCTGGTTCGATCACGATGCCGCGCTGCTGCAACTCGCCGCCGGGCGGCTGTGGCGCGACCTTGCGCGCACGCGGGCCCAGGCGCGGCTGCGCGACAGCGAGCAGCGGCACCGGCTGATCTTCGAACAGGCGACCGACATCATGTTCACCGCAACGCTCGACCGGGTGATCACCGCCGCCAATCCGGCCGCCGGTGCCGCCCTCGGCCTGCCGGCGGCGGCACTGGTCGGGCGGCCCCTGTCGGATTTCCTGCCCCCCGGCGAGGGCCGCCGCGCCTGGGCCAAGCTGCGCCCCCGGCGCGGCGGGCGCGGCGACGCCGGCGATCCCCGCCATCACGACGTCCGCGTGATCGGCGCGGACGGGCGGGCGATGCGCTGGGCGGTCAGTTCCACGCTGACGCTCAGCCATGACGGCACGCCCATCGGCCTGCATGCGATCGCCCGCGACGTCACCGCCGAGCGCGCGTTCGAGGACCGGCAGACGCTGCTGATCCATGAACTGAACCACCGGGTGAAAAACACGCTGGCGCTGGTGCAGGCGCTTGCCCGCCACAGCCTGAAGCCGGGGCGCGAGACCGGCCGGGCGGCGACGGACTTTCAGGGGCGGCTGGCGGCGCTGGCGGCGGCGCACGACCTGCTCACCCGCGAACAGTGGGAAGGCGCGACCCTGGCCGAACTGGTCCGGCGCGCGACCGGCCCGGTCGCGATGGAGGGCCACCGCATCTCCGCCGCCGGTCCCCATGCCGAACTGACGCCCAAGGCAGCGGTCGCGCTGGTGATGGCCCTGCACGAGCTGTCGACCAATGCCGTCAAATATGGCGCGCTGTCGGTGCCCGGCGGGCGGATCGGCATCGGCTGGCGGCTGGAGGGAGACAGGCTGCGCTTCGACTGGACGGAACAAGGCGGGCCGGCGGTCGCCCCCCCGGCCGGGCGCGGGTTCGGCATCCGCATGATCGAACGCGCGCTCGCCTCCGACCTGGCGGCGCAGGTCAGGATCGATTTCGCCCCGGCCGGGCTGATCTGCACGATCGACGCGCCGGTCGCGCTCAATCTCAGAATGATATAGGAAAGGACCGATGATGACCGACGCCATGACCGGCCTGCGCATTCTGATCGTCGAGGACGAGGCGATCATCGCGATGATGGCCGAAGACATGCTGCTGGAACTGGGCGGCGATGTCGTCGGGATCGAGACCAGCCTTGCCACGGCGCTCGACCGGGCCGGACGCGGCGATTTCGACATCGCCCTGCTCGACATGAACCTCAATGGCGACAACAGCCTGCCGGTTGCCGAGCGGCTGCGCGCGCTGGGGCGGCCGTTCGTGTTCACCACCGGCTATGGCAATGCCGGGCGGCCCGCCGGCTTCGACCGCGTGCCGCTGGTCTGCAAGCCCTATCGGACCACCGATCTCGCCCAGGCGATTGTCGCCGCGATGACGGCCCAGCCGGCGGGCTGATCCGCCGCCCGGTCAGCGCTGGGTCGTGGAGGGGGCAGGCGTCGGGGCAGGCGTCGGCGGCGCGAGCAGATCGAGCGTCGCCACGGTGAGCGCCTCGGCCGCCGCGCCGATCACCGCTTCGGCATCGGGGGCCCAGAACGGGCTGTGCAGCGACGGCAGCCGCGCCGGATCGCCGCCGGCTGCGTCCCATTTGGCACGCGGCACGCCGCCGACCCAGAAGATGCTGCTCTTGATCCGGCCCGGATCGGCGGCGCGATATTCGGGGAAATCCTCGCTCACCATCACCGGCCGCACCGGGCGGACACGCTCGCCCCCGAAATGGGCGGTGAAGCGGCTGGCGAGGCGCGCGGTCAGATCCTCGTCGTTGAAGGTCGCCATGCCGCTTTGCGGGTCGACCGTCATCACCGGCATCAATGCCTCGTCCAGCCCGGCGGCAATCGCCTCGCCGCGCGCCACCCGGGCGATCCCGGCCAGCAGCTTGGCGCGGGTTTCGGGGGCATAGCTGCGCACCGTCAGCTGCAACCGCACCTCGCCGGGGATGATGTTATGCTTGGTGCCGCCATGGATCGACCCGACGGTCACCACCACCGCATCCTGGGGATCGATCTCGCGCGCGACCAGCGTTTGCAGCGTGGTGACGATGCGCGCGGCAAGCACGATCGGATCGCGCGTCGTCGCGGGCGCGGCCCCATGCCCGCCCACGCCCCTGACCAGCAGATCGACGGTATCGACCGCCGCCAGCGCATAGCCGGGGGTATAGCCGATATGCCCCGCCGGCAGCGACGCCGAATCGTGAAAGGCGAGGACATAATCGGGCCGGGGAAAGCGGGTATACAGCCCGTCCTTCAGCATCGCCTGCGCGCCGCCGACGGTTTCCTCCGCCGGCTGGCCGATCATCACCACCGTGCCCGACCAGCGGCTGCGCAGCGCCGCCAGCCGCCGGGCGGTGGCGATCCACGCGGTCATGTGCGTATCATGGCCGCAGGCGTGCATGACCGGCGTCTCCTGCCCGTCCGGCCCGCGCGCGCGCACCTTGCTGGCAAAATCAAGCCCGGTCTGTTCGGCGACCGGCAGCGCATCCATGTCGGCGCGCAGCATGACCACCGGGCCGGGGCCGTTGCGCATCACGGCGACGATGCCGGTGCCGCCGACCCCGGTCGTTACCTCGAACCCCGCCTTGCGCGCCTCCGCCGCCATGATCGCGGCCGAGCGCCGCTCCTGCCCCGACAGCTCGGGATTGGCGTGCAGATCGCGGTAGATGGCGATCAGCCCCGGCATGTCGCGCGCCAGATC
>DBAW01000092.1:4572-4796 GCA_002291855.1 Sphingomonas sp. UBA1000 | reverse complement strand
GCCTGCGCGGTCGAGGCCGATGATGTGCGCGTGGCTACCGAAGGGCTGGCGCTGGTCGTCGATCCGGTCAGCCTCGATCTGGTGCGCGGATCGGCGGTCGATTTCGTCGAGGATCTGGGCGGCGCGGCGTTCCGCATCGTCAACCCCAATGCCGCTTCGGGCTGCGGCTGCGGCGCGAGCTTCTCGGTCTGACAGGCGGGGCGGCCGCTTGCGGGGCCGCCCCT
>DBAW01000092.1:0-4224 GCA_002291855.1 Sphingomonas sp. UBA1000 | reverse complement strand
GCCGCTCCAGGCCTTTGATTTGCCGCATTTTCCGGGTCGCCGGGTCATTCAACCCGGCTTGAAAATGCTTTAGCCGGCCTGACCCATCAGCGCGGGCAAGAACCCCTCATGCGCGGCGCGTAGCTCATCGAGCGTGATCGCGCAGTCGCGGTCCGGGCGCTCGAAGATGATCCGCGACCGGATGGTGCGGCCAAGCGGCTCGACCGGCACGCCGGCGGCATCGGCCGTCGCCAGAAACTCGATCAGCGCACCGTCCTCGACCGTCACGATATACAGCCCCTGATCCTCGCCGAAGAACGACCGTGCACAGTCGAACGGCTGGGGCTTGTCGATGATCGCGCCGATGCCGCTGGCCAGCGCCATTTCGGCGATGGCGACCGCAATGCCGCCATCCGACACGTCATGCGCGGCGGTGACATGTCCATGCTCGATCGCCGCGCGCACCAGTTCGCCCGCGCGGCGTTCGGCGGCCAGATCGACCGGCGGCGGCGGGCCGTCCTCGCGGCCATGGATTTCGCGCAGCCACAGCGACTGGCCGAGATGGCCCGAACGTTCGCCGACGACGAGGATGATGTCGCCCACGCCCTTGAACGCAATGGTCATCGACCGCGACCAGTCGTCGAGCAGGCCGACCGCGCCGATCGCCGGCGTCGGCAGGATCGCGCTGCCCGAGCCGTCGTCATTCTTGGTTTCGTTGTAGAGCGAGACATTGCCCGACACGATCGGCATGTCGAGCGCGGCGCACGCCTCTGCCATCCCCTCGATGCAGCCGACAAACTGGCCCATGATCTCGGGCCGCTGCGGGTTGCCGAAGTTCATGCAGTCGGTGGTGGCAAGCGGCCGCGCGCCGACCGCGCACAGGTTGCGGAACGCCTCGGCAATCGCCTGGCGGCCGCCCATCACCGGATCGGCAAAGCAGTAGCGCGGCGTGCAGTCGGTGGTGATCGCCAGCCCCTTGGCGGTGCCGTGCACGCGCACGACCGCCGCGTCGCCACCGGGGCGCTGCACGGTGTCGGCCCCGACCATATGGTCATATTGTTCCCAGATCCATCGCCGGCTGGCGAGGTCGGGCGAGGCGAGCAGCGCCTTCAGCTCGCCGGTGATGTCGACGCTTTCCGGCACATTGGCGAGCGGCGCGCGCGGCGGCGTCGGCACATGCGGCCGGTCATAGACCGGGGCGTCGTCGCCGAGCGGGCCGAGCGGAATATCGGCCGCGGTCGCGCCCTGCCATTTCAGCACCAGCCGGCCGGTGTCGGTGATCCGGCCGATGACCGCGAAATCCAGTTCCCATTTGCGGAAAATCGCCTCCGCCTCGGCCTCGCGGCCGGGCTTGAGCACCATCAGCATCCTCTCCTGGCTTTCCGACAGCATCATTTCATAGGGCGTCATGCCGGTTTCGCGGCACGGCACCTCATCCATGTCCAGCTCGATGCCGACGCCGCCCTTGGAGGCCATTTCGACCGAGGAGGAGGTGAGGCCCGCCGCGCCCATGTCCTGAATGGCGACGATGGCGTCCGAGGCCATCAGCTCGAGGCACGCCTCGATCAGCAGCTTTTCGGTGAACGGATCGCCGACCTGCACGGTCGGGCGCTTTTCCTCCGAATCCTCGGAGAAATCGGCCGAGGCCATGGTCGCGCCATGAATGCCGTCGCGCCCGGTCTTGGAGCCGACATAAACGACCGGATTGCCGATGCCGGCGGCGGCCGAATAGAAAATCCGGTCGGTGCGCGCGACGCCGACCGTCATCGCGTTGACGAGGATGTTGCCGTCATAGGCCGGGTGGAAGTTCACCTCCCCGCCCACCGTCGGCACGCCGACGCAATTGCCATAGCCGCCAATGCCGTGGACGACGCCGGCGATCAGGTGACGCATCTTGGGATGGTCGGGCCGGCCGAAACGCAGCGCGTTCATATTGGCCACCGGCCGCGCGCCCATGGTGAACACGTCGCGCAAAATGCCGCCCACGCCCGTCGCCGCGCCCTGATATGGCTCGATATAGGACGGGTGGTTGTGGCTCTCCATCTTGAAGATCGCCGCCAGCCCGTCACCAATGTCGATCACACCGGCATTCTCGCCCGGCCCCTGGATCACCCAGGGGGCCTTGGTCGGCAGCTTCTTCAGATGGATGCGCGAGGATTTGTAGGAGCAATGCTCCGACCACATCACCGAGAAAATGCCGAGTTCGGTCAGGTTCGGCTCCCGGCCGAGCGCGGTCAGGACGCGCTGATATTCATCGGGAGACAGGCCGTGTTCGGCGACGGTTTCGGGCGTGATCGCGGACATGCCCGGCCCTTTAGCGATGTGCTTCGGCTTCGTCACCCCGCCCGTTGCCACCGGCTGGACTGGCAGGCGGCGCGGCAAGGCCGGCAATCACCGCCCAGCGGTCGCGTTTTGCCGGGTAGGGCAGGGCTGCATAGGCCGGGCTGGACGATGGCAGATCGATCAGCCGCAGATGCAGCAATCCCGCCAGCCGGGCGCGCCCGATCCGCGCGGCGGTCGCGCCGTTGAACGCGACGGCGGCCAGCCGGGGCAGGGTGCGGCACAGCGCGGCCAGATCATTGGCGCTCGCCGCCCGGATCGCGGCATCAAGGCTGCCGGGGCGGTCGGCATCGGCGATCACGTCCCACAGCCCGACGCCGCGTGCGCGCAGAGCCGCCAGCCGCGCGTCATAATCGAGCGCGACCAGATCGACGCCCAGCGCTTCCCCCGCCAGCCGCCAGAACAGGTTGCGCGGATGCGCATAATAGCGCCCCGCCGCCAGCGACGCGCGCCCCGGCAGGCTGCCGAGCAGCAGCAGCCGCGTGTGCGGATCGACGACCGGGGGAAAACAGGCGGCGCGCATCGCGCGCAATGTCGGCTTGGCCGCGCCCAAGACAAGCCCGCTTGCCCTGATGCGGTGCGCTGCCTAGGTCTGGGCCATGATCCGTTCCGACACCCTTGCCCTGATCGGCAACACCCCGCTGGTGCGGCTCGCCGGGCCGAGCGCGGCCACGGGCTGCGACATTTACGGCAAATGCGAGTTCTACAATCCCGGCGCGTCGGTGAAGGACCGGGCGGCGCTGGGCATCATCGAAGATGCCGAGGCGCGCGGGCTGATCGGGCCGGGCGGCACGATTGTCGAGGGGACGGCGGGCAATACCGGCATCGGGCTGGCGCTGGTCGGCAATGCCAAGGGCTATAAGACCATCATCGTCATGCCCGAGACGCAGAGCCGGGAGAAGATGGACACGCTGCGCGCGCTGGGGGCGGAGCTGGTGCTGGTGCCCGCCGCACCCTATGCCAGCCCGCAGCATTTCGTCCACACCTCGCGCCGCATCGCCGAGGAAACGCCCGGCGCCTTCTGGGCCAATCAGTTCGACAATGTCGCCAACCGCCATGTCCATATCCGCACGACGGCGGAGGAAATCTGGGAGCAGATGGGCGGGCAGATTGACGGCTTTACCTGCGCGGTCGGCACCGGCGGGACGCTGGCCGGCGTCGGCATGGGGCTGACGGCGCATGACCCGTCGGTGACGATCGCGCTCACCGATCCGCATGGCGCGGCTTTGTTCAGCTATTACGAGTGCGGCGAACTGAAGGCCGAGGGCAGCTCGGTCGCCGAGGGCATCGGCCAGGGGCGGATCACCGCCAATCTGGACGGCGCGCCGATCGACATGCAGTTCCGCATTTCCGATGCCGAGGGGCTGGCGCTGGTGCACGAGCTGCTGCGCGACGAGGGGCTGTGCCTCGGCCTGTCGTCGGGCATCAACGTGGCGGGCGCGATGGCGCTCGCCCGCCGGCTCGGGCCGGGCAAGCGCATCGTGACCATATTGTGCGACACCGGCTTCCGCTATCTGTCGACGCTGCACAATCCGGAATGGCTGGCGGCCAAGGGGCTGGCGGTGCCCGGCTGGCGGCAGCAGGGCTGATTCGCCCCCGATTCGCCCCGCCTGACCAAGCGGCTTTCACTTTGCCGCCGAACGCGTTACCCTGTGCCGATGCCTGAAGACACGCAGGTCCGCATGCAGCGCGTGCGCGTCGGCCTGACCGGCCTGGCCGCCGTGCTGCTGATTGTCGCGGTTTCGACCGCGATTTTCGAATCCGCCAAGGTCCGGCCCGAAGCCGGTCCGGTGGCGGCGGAAGACGTGCGCTCCGGCCAGGCGGTCGCCAACATGATGGCCAATGTCACCGCCGCGCCCAGCGAGCCGCTGGCCGAAATCGGCGTCACCCCGGCCGCGCCCGCCG
>DBAW01000044.1 GCA_002291855.1 Sphingomonas sp. UBA1000 | reverse complement strand
TCGCCGATCAGCGGCAGCGCGCGGACGATCCCGCCCCCGGTTTCGAGCAGCCGGGCGCGCTCGTCCGACACCAGAATCTCAAGGCCATGCCCCCGGCGCTTCAGATGCGCCTCGAGCGCATCGGCCAGATAATGGACGTTGACGACCGCGCGGCCGATGCCCGCCGCGCGCACCCGGTCGAGCGCATGGTCGAGCAGCGTCTGCCCCGCCACCTCGACCAGCGGCTTGGGCCGGGTCGCGGTCAGCGGGCGCATCCGTTTGCCCAAGCCCGCCGCCAGCACCATCGCGGTGCCGGGAACCGCCGCATCGGGCTGGGGCCGGATCGCCATCGGGCGGGCATAGCGGCTCATCCGATCCGCGCTCCCGCCCGCCGGTCGGCAGGGACATGGCGGTCGAACCAGTCGCGCACCGGGGCCAGCGCCGGATGGGCAAGATCGCGCTCCAGATAGCGCCAGACGCGGGGCAGCAGCTCCAGATAGCGCGGCTTGCCGTCGCGCCGCGCCAGCCGGGCGAAAATGCCGATGATCTTGGCGTTGCGCTGCGCGCCGAGCAGCGCATAGGCGGTGGCGAAATCGCCCGCCGGATCGGCGGCGGCAACATAGCGGTCGAACATTTCGGCCTCGACCGCCTCGGCCACGTCGCGGCGCGCATCCTGAAGCAGCGACACCAGATCATAGGCCGGATGCCCGGCGAGCGCGTCCTGAAAATCGAGCAGGCCGAGCGCGTCGACGCCGCTGCGCCCGGCGATCAGCATGATGTTTTCGGCATGGTAATCGCGCAGCACCGTGACCGAGCGGTCATCGGCAAGCGGGGCGAGCGCCTCGGCCCAGACGGCGCGGTAGCTGTCCTGATCGACGCTCAGGCCGACCGCGGGCGCATACCATTGCGTGAACAGCCCGACCTCGCGCAGATATTCGGCGGCATCATAGGGGCGCAGCCTATCGGCGGCCGGATGGCGGTGGAGATTGACGAGCAGGTCGATCGCCGCGCCATAGACCGGCCGTTCGGCGGCCGGATCCGCATCGACGGTCTCGCGCATCCGCACATCGCCGAAATCCTCGATCAGCACCAGCCCGCGCGCCAGATCGGCGGCGAGCGCGCGCGGGGCGTTGAGGCCGATCCCGGTCAGATGCCGGGCGATGGCGATGAACGGGCGCGGATCTTCGTGCGGCGGCGGCGCATCCATCAGCACCGCCTGCCCCTTGGGTCCGAACACGCGGAAATAGCGGCGGAACGATGCGTCCCCGGCCAGCGGCTCGATCCGCGCATCGGGCCAGCCGGCGCTGGCGAGGAAATCGGGCGCGGCTGCAGGCGGAATCATCGGCGGAGGGGTCAGGCTGGCCATCGTGCTTCCCATGCCGCCGGCAGGGCGGCTGTCAAGGCGCGGCCGCCATCCGCCGCCGGGTCGATGCGCAGGCGGAGCGCCCCGGCCAGCAGCGGCGATGCGCCCAGCCGTTCGGGCCATTCGATCAGCAGCAGATGATCGCCGAGCAGATCATCAAGGCCAAGCTCCCCCGCCTCGTCCGGGTCGTCGATCCGGTAGAGATCGACATGCGCGACCGCGATCCGCGTTTCGGGCGGCGCATAATGCTGGACGATGGCAAAGCTGGGGCTGGGCGCTTCGCCGGCAAGCCCGAGTGCCGACAGAATGCCGCGCGCCAGCGTCGTCTTGCCCGCGCCGAGATCGCCGGACAGGGCGACGACATCGCCGGGGCGCAGCCGCGCCGCCAGCGCCGCGCCGAAATCGAGCGTCGCCTGATCGTCGGCCAGATGGACCGGGGGCATGAGTATGGGGGCCAAGGACTCAGCCTCGCGGCAGTTCGATGGTGACGGCGGTCCCCTCGCCAGGGGCGGAGATCAGCGTCAGCTCGCCGCCATGCGCCTCGACGAACTGGCGGGCGAGCGGCAGGCCGAGGCCGAGCGACGCGCCGCGTTCGCGCGCCTCGCCGGTGCGGCTGAACCGGTCGAACGCCCGCGCCTGCGTGCCCGCATCCATGCCGGGGCCATTGTCGGACACGGCGATGCGCGCATGATCGCGGTCGCCCTCGCCCTTCAGCACCACCTGCCCGCCTTCGGGGGTGAAGCGCACCGCGTTGCGCAGCAGATGGTCAAGCGCCTGCCGCAGCCGGCGGGCATCACCGCTGACCGACCCGAGCGAGGGATCGAGCGCAACCTCGAAAGCCAGCCCTTTCTCGCCCGCCTGCGGGGCGATGGCGGCCGCCGCCTCGCGCGCCAGCCGGGCGAGGTCGACCGATTTGCGTTCCAGCGGCAGTGCCCCCGCCTCGCTCTGCGTCAGGTCGAGCACATCGTCGATCAGCGATCCCAGCCGGGCGACCGATTCGAGGATCGCGGTCACATAATCGCCGGCAATCGGGCTCAGATCCCCGGCATAGCCGCCGGCCAGCATCTCGGCGAACCCCCCGATCGACGTCAGCGGCGTGCGCAGTTCATAGGACATGTTGGCCACGAACGCGGTCTTGACCCGGTCCGCCGCCTCCAGCGCCTCGTTCTTCTCGCGCAGTGCCGCCTCGATCCGGCGGCTGTCGGACACGTCGAGCATCGTGAACAGCGCATTGCCGTCGGGCAGCGGCACCGCCGCGAACTCGAAATGCCGGCCATCCTTCATCGCCACCCGGCCGCTGCGCTGCTTGCGTTCGATGGTGGCGACGCGCACCAGCTCGCGGATCAGCGCCGCGCGCGACGGGTTGGCGAGCATCCGCGCCGCCGTCTCGGCCAGCGCATCGACGCGCGGATGGCTGTCGAGGAACGTCTCGTCGAGCGCCCAGACCTCGCGGAATTTCTGGTTCCACAGCTGCAAGCGGCCATCGCCGGCAAACACGCCGATGGCCTCGAACAGATTGTCGAACGTCGCCGCGCGCACGCGCAGCAGCGTGTCGCGCGCGCTGGCGAGCGCGACCTGTTCGGTGCGGTCCTCGAAGATCAGCAACAGCCCGCCATCGGGCAAAGGCTGGGCGACGACGCGCAGATGCGTGCCGCCCGACAGGATCCAGCTTTCCTCCTGCCCGTCCGAGGCATCGGTGAACCAGCCGCGCTTCTCCTCCCGCCAGGCACGGAAATCGCGCACCTCGGGCAGGCGGCCGGATTCGCGCATCCGCTCGAGCACCCGGTCGAACTCGGGCCGGTCGGCCAGCCAGTCGGGGCGCATCGCGAACAGCCGGACAAAGGGCTGGTTGTAGAAGGTCAGGCTGCGGTCGGGACCGAATTGCGCGACGCCGGCCGACAGCCGGTCGAGCATGTCGCGTTCCGCCTCCATGAACCGCTTGAACGCGGCGCGCGACTGTTCCAGCTCCTCGACATCGATCGCATAGCCGGCGACCCCGGCATCGCCCAGCGGCACATCGACGACCAGCAGGCTGCGCCGCTCGCCCGCAATGGTCGCGGGCACCACGCGCGACACGCTCTCGCCGGTCTCGCGCGCCGATGCGGCGGCGGCGATGGGATTGCGGCCCGGGGCCATTTCAACCAGTTCCAGCCCGCGCGCCACGACATCGGCGGCGCTTTCGGCCTCAACTGCCTTCACATAGGCGCTGTTGACCAGCGTCAGCCGCAGATCGGGGCCGCGATGCCACATCGGAATGGGCGACGCCTCGATCAGGCCCGACAGCGCCTCGATGGCCTTGGCCAGCCGCGCCGCCTCGTCGGTCAGCCGGCCGATCTCGGCCTGGCTTTCGGTCGCGTCGAACACCCACAGCACGACTGCCCCCGCCGGCGCGACGGCATCGGCGGCAGGCGCGCCGCGCACCAGCAACGTGCGGGTCGACCCCTGCGCGCGCACCGCCCGGGCAAAGGGGCGGCCGGCATGGCGGGCGGCGTCGATATCCTCGGCGATGGCGGCGACATCGTCGGGGTGCAGCCCGGCGCCGGGTCCGCCCAGCGCCTCCAGCCGCTCCGGCGTGTCGGGCAGGCCCAGCCAGTCGGCCAGCCGCGGCGGCGCATCGATCGCGCCGTCGCGGTGGATGACGACCGGCAGCGCCGGGGCGGAATCGAGGAGAGCCTGAATGCGCCGGCCATGGCGGGAATCATCGACCGCACGCGCGCGCCGCTTCAGCCCCGACCACAGCGCCAATGCAGCAGCCACCAGCCAGAGCGCGAGCAGCGCGCCGGCAGCAGCCGCGACCAAGGGCGTCAGGACAAGCATGGCGCGCGTTTAGAGACTTTGCGCGTCCGCGCAAACGGCAAGCGGCCGGTCACCCGCCCCCCGCCGATCCGGTCGTTCCCTGCCCGCTGATCGCCTGCCCGCTCATCGGCTGCTCGCTCATCGCCGCATCGGCGCGGACATAGGCAGCCACCCGGCCGGTCGCGCGGTCGCGCAGCGTCATCCGCCCGCCAGCCAGCGTGACCAGATCGGCGCTTGAGGCCGGCCGCGCGGCGAGGTCGCGGGCAAGGTCGGCAGCCAGCCGGGCAAGCGTCGGGTTGGGCGCGGCAGGGGCGATGTCGATGCGGCGCAGCCTTTCGGTCAAAATCCCCTCTGCCAGCCGCCACTCGCCGGTTGCGCTCAGCAGGAACGGCAGGCCGCCGGCCGGCAGCCGGTCGCCCGAAATCGCCAGCCGCGCGCGATAGCTCAGGCTGCCATCGGCGCGATATTCGGTCTCGCCGCCGCTGGTTTCGGTGCGATAGCCCTCGCCGGCAAACACCGCCGGCGCTTCGCTGCGCCAGCGCCCGACCAAAGCGGCGGCCGGGATGGGCACAGCGGGGGCTGGCGCGCCCGCCGTGCCACCGCTGTTCATGCTGGCGCTGCTTTGATTGCCCGCGCGCTCGCCATCGGGCGCGGCGCAGCCGGCGGCGAGCAACGCCGCCACCAGCATTACCGCTACCTGCCTCACGCCGCTGCGCTCCGCGCGACCTCGGCACGGAAATGGGCGCGGATGCTCACTTTGTCGATCTTTTCGGTGCCAAGCTTGGGCAGCGGTTCAGAGACGATCCAGATGCGCGCCGGGATCTCGAACGCCGCCAGCCGGGGTTCCAGAAACGCGGTCAGCACCTCGGCGGTCAGCGCCTCGCCGGCGCGGGGATAGACGACCGCCCCCGGCACTTCGCCGAAGCGCGGATCAGGCAGCGCAAACACCGCCGCCTCGGCCACGCCCTTATGCTCGTAGATCGCGGCCTCGACCTCCTGGCAGCTGATATTCTCGCCGCCGCGGATGATGATGTCCTTCTTGCGGTCGACGATGAACAGATAGCCGTCCTCGTCCAGATAGCCGATATCGCCGGTGCGGAAGAAACGGTCGGCGGTGAAGGCGGCGGCCGTCGCCTCGGGGTTTTTGTAATAGCCCTCGAAGTTGCAGATCGAGCGGATGCACACTTCGCCGCGCGCGCCCTGGGGCTGGGGCTGGCCGGCATCGTCCATGATCGCCAGTTCGACGAGCGGGAAGGACGCGCGACCGGTGCTGTTCGGCTTGGCGAGGTAATTGTCGCGGAAATTGCCGCAGCCCACGCCGTTGGTTTCGGTGAGGCCATAGCCGATCAGCGGCTTGGCCCCGCCCATCTCGTCATTGATCCGCTTGACATGCTCGACCGGGCGCGGCGCGCCGCCGGCTGCCATGTCCATCACCGACGACAGATCATATTCGCCGCGGTTCGGATGGGTCAGGATTTCATAGCTCATCAGCGGCACGCCGACGAAATAGGTCACTTTCTCACGCTCGATCAGGCGCATCGCCTCTTCGGCGTCCCATTTCGCCATGATCACGAGCTTGCGGCCCATGGCGAAGCTTTGCAGCATCACCGGCACTTCGGCGGTGACATGGAACAGCGGCACGTTGAGCAAAGTCGCCGGCTGCACGGTCGGGGCCTGACCATCCTGCATCATCAGGTTGAGCGACATCAGCGTCTGGGCGAGATAGTTGAACACCGCCTGCACGACCGACCGGTGGGTCGAGATCGCGCCCTTGGACTGGCCGGTCGAGCCGGAGGTGAACAGGATGGTCGCGATATCATCGCCGCTGATCTCAGGCAGCGGCGTCTCCGCCCCGCCGCCGGCCGCGAGCAGCGGCGCCAGCGCGTCCGCGATCGGCAGGCCGACATCGACGGTGACGATGCGCGCGCCATGATCCTGACCCTCGAGCCGGCGGGCGCGCGGCGGATCGGCGAGCACCAGCCCGGTGTCGCTGTCTTTGAGCGCATGGGCGAGCTCGGGCCCCTGCCACCAGCCGTTGAGCAGAGTGGCGACGCCGCCCGCCATCAGCACGCCCATGTAAAGGATGATCCAGGCCGGCGCGTTGCGCGCGGCGATGCCGACATGATCGCCGGGCTTGACGCCCCAGCCGGCGACCAGCGCGCCGGCGACGGTCCGCGCATGGGTATAGACCTGGGTGAAGCTCAGCCGTTCATCGCCGCAGACGAGAAAATCCTTGTCGCCATGCTGGGCGCAGAAATGCGCGAAATAATGCGGCAGCGCGGGCGGCGCGGACAGGATCACCGGATAGGACAGGCCGTCCTTGTCGTGCCGGCCGACGGGCAGCATCCCGCCCTCCCCGGTCAGGGCCGCCATGATCTGGTCGATGCGGGTGTCGAGCACGGACGCCATATCTCTGTCTCTCTCCTCTTTCTCGTTGGGCTTTCTCGGACGTCTCACTATGAAGGCGCAAACCGTTCGGGGAAAGCCTTGATCCTGCATCTTCTTGCCGCTTCCGGCGCGTATCTCAACTTCGATTCGCTCGGCCTTGATCCGGTGGCGGTCGATCTGGGGTTCTTCACGATCAAATGGTATTCGCTCGCCTATATCGCGGGCATCATGCTCGGCTGGTGGTATCTGCTCCGGCTGTTGCGCGAACCGGGCGCGCCGATGGCCCGCCGCCATGCCGATGATCTGGTCTTCTATGTCACGCTGGGCATCATCCTTGGCGGGCGGCTTGGCTATGTGCTGTTCTACCGGCCCGAAATCCTGTCCAACCCGATCGACGTGCTCAAGCTGTGGGAAGGCGGCATGTCGTTCCATGGCGGGCTGATCGGGGTGATCGTCGCCGTGACGCTGTATCTGCGCAGCGCCGGGCTGAGCTTTCGAGGCACGTTCGATTATGTCGCGATGTGCGTGCCCTTCGGCCTGTTCTTCGGACGGCTGGCGAACTTCGTGAATGGCGAGCTGTGGGGCCGGCCGACCGATGTCGCCTGGGCGATCATCTTCCCCCGCGCCGGGCCGGAGCCGCGCCACCCGAGCCAGTTGTACGAGGCCGGGCTCGAGGGGCTGGCGCTGTTCGCGCTGCTGTGGTGGCTGTTTTGGAAAACCGGCGCGCGCCACCGGCCGGGGCTGATCGCCGGCTGCTTCCTGCTCGGCTATGCGCTGGCGCGCACCGCGCTCGAACGGGTGCGCCAGCCCGATCAGGGGCTGGAAAACCTGCCCTGGGGGATGACGATGGGGCAGACGCTGTCGGTGCCGATGATCGCGATCGGCCTTTATCTGGTGCTGACCGCACTGCGCCGCCGCGGCATGAAGGACGGGATGAACGGCGGCACCGCAGCCGGCGCCTGATCTGCGGCCGACCGGCGGCTCGACTTTCCGGGGTTTGCCGGTCTAGGGGGCGTTTGTGTCCACAAGCCCCCTGACCTGCGCGGATGCGATTGCGGCGGCGATCGCGGTCAATGGCCCGATCCCGGTTGCCGACTTCATGGCCGCTGCCAACCGCTATTACTACGCGACCCGCGATCCGCTGGGCGCGGCCGGCGATTTCACCACCGCGCCCGAAATCAGCCAGATGTTCGGCGAGCTGATCGGCCTGTGGTGCGCCGATCTGTGGCACCGGGCGGGCCGGCCCGACGTGCATTATGTCGAACTCGGCCCCGGGCGCGGGACGCTGGCCGCCGATGCGCTGCGCGCGATGGCACGCGCCGGGCTGACCCCGCCCGTCCATTTCGTCGAAACCAGCCCGGTGCTGGCGGCAGAACAGCGGGCACGGGTGCCGGGCGCAACCGTGCATGACGATGTCGACGCCCTGCCCGCCGACCGGCCGCTGCTGATCGTCGCCAACGAGTTTTTCGATGCGCTGCCGGTGCGCCAGCTGATCCGCACCGCGGCGGGCTGGCGCGAGCGGCGGGTGGCCTGGGCGCATCCGCTGTTCGTGCCGGTCGCGGGCGGGCCGCCGCTTGACGGGCTGATCCCCGCCCCGCTGGCCGATGCCCCGCCGGGCAGCGTGATCGAAACCTCGCCCGCCAGCGTCAACATCGCCCGGCGGCTGGCGCGGCGGCTGGCCGATCAGGGCGGCGCGGCGCTGATCGTCGATTATGGCTATGAAGGCCCGGCGATCGGCGACACGGTGCAGGCGCTCAAGGCCCATGCCTATGCCAATCCGTTCGAGGATCCGGGCGAGCGCGACCTGACCGCCCATGTCGATTTCGCCACCCTGGCCGAAGCCGCCACGGCCGAGGGGGCGCGCGCGTTCGGGCCGGTGGATCAGGGCGCGCTGCTCGACCGGCTGGGGATCGGCGCACGCGCAGCCGCGCTCGCCGCCGCCCAACCCGCCCGCGCGGACGAGATTGCCGCCGCCCATGCACGGCTGACCGCGCCCGACCAGATGGGCACGCTGTTCAAGGCGCTGGCGCTGACCGCGCCGTCATGGCCACACCCCGAAGCATTTTGATGGCGGAGCTGCCGCGATGATCCTCTACCGCACGCCGACCGTCGCCGACGGGCCGGAACTGGCCGCGATGGCACGCGACAGCTTTGTCGAGACGTTCGGGCATCTTTACCGGCCCGAGGATCTGGAGAGTTTCTGCACCGCCGCCTTCGGGCCGGAGACCGGCATCCCGGCCCAGCTGCATGATCCGGCGCTCACCTTCCGCATCGCCTGTGCGGCCGACAGCGAGGGGGACGCGCGGATCATCGGCTTTGCCAAGCTCGGCCCGCGCAGCCTGCCGGTCGCCGATGCCGATCCGCGCGCGATGGAGCTGCGCCAGCTCTACATCCTGTCGCCCTGGCACGGGCAAGGCGTCGCCCAGACGCTGATGGACTGGACGATCGCCACCGCCCGCGCCGCCGGTGCACCGCGCCTCTATCTGTCGGTGTTCATCGACAATCATCGCGCCCAGCGTTTCTACCGGCGCTACGGCTTTGCCGATATCGGCCGCTACAGCTTCATGGTCGGCACGCATGAGGATGAAGACCGCCTCTATCAGCTGGATCTTGCCTGATGACCCACCCTGCCCCCTCCCCCGATCACGGCCCCGTGCCGATCCGCGCCGATCTGCTGGGGCCGGTGCCGCACGGCTTTTTCGGCCGCATGGGCGGCGTGTCGACCGGCGCGGTCGCGGGGCTGAATGCAGGGCTTGGCACCGGTGACGATCCGGCGGCGGTCGCGGAAAACCGGCGGCGGGCGGCAGCCGCCGTGCTGCCCGGCGCGCCGATCGTGTCGGTCTATCAGATCCATTCCGCCGATTGCGTGCGCGTCGAGCGGCCATGGGACGAGGCGGAGCGGCCGCGCGCCGATGCGCTGGTGACCGACCGGCCGGGGCTGCTGCTCGGCATCGTCACCGCCGATTGCGCGCCGGTGCTGCTCGCCGATCGGGCGGCCGGGGTGATCGGGGCCGCACATGCCGGCTGGAAAGGCGCGCTGGCCGGCGTGACCGACCGCACGGTCGCGGCGATGGTCGCGCTGGGCGCGGCCCCCGAACGCATCGTCGCCGCCATCGGCCCGACCATCGCCCGCGCCTCTTATGAGGTGGACGAGGATTTCGCCCGCCGGTTCGAGGCCGCAGACCCGGCGAACGAACGGTTTTTCGCCAGCGGCCGGCCCGGCCATATGCAGTTCGACCTTGAAGCCTATCTGGTCGCGCGGCTGGCGGCGGCGGGGATTGGCCGCATCGCCGCACTCGGCCTCGACACCTATGCCGATGACGCGCGTTTCTTCAGCTTCCGCCGCGCGACCCATCAGGGCGCGCCCGATTATGGCCGCCAGATCGCGCTGATCGGGCTGGCGGATGGAGCGGCCGACGGGGCGGCAGGCTGAAAGTTTGTCTTGGGCTTCGACAAGCCGGGCTTTGTCCGGCTAAAGCGCGGGCAACAACAGACATCCGCCTTGGAGACGAATCCCATGTCCGCCACCGAAACTGAAGCCGAACTGTCCGGCGCGACGCCGCGCCGCAAGCCCAAGCCGCCAATCGACACAATCAACGGCCGCAAGCTCAAGCCGTCGACGCTGATGATGGGCCATGGCTATGACCCGATGCTGTCGGAAGGCTCGCTCAAGCCGCCGATCTTCCTCACCTCGACCTTCGTGTTCGAGAATGCCGCCGCCGGCAAACGCCATTTCGAGGGCGTGACCGGCAAGCGCCCGGGCGGCGCGGAAGGGCTGGTCTATTCGCGCTTCAACGGTCCCAATCAGGAAATCCTCGAAGACCGGCTGAGCGTGTGGGAAGACGCCGAAGAGGCGCTGACCTTCTCCTCGGGCATGTCGGCGATTGCCACGCTGTTCCTGTCGATGGTGCGCCCCGGCGACACCATCGTCCATTCCGGCCCGCTCTATGCGGCGACCGAAACGCTGATCGCCCGCGTGCTCGGCCGGTTCGGCGTGCATTTCCTCGATTTCCCGGCCGGCGCGACGCGGGCCGAGATCGACGCCGTGCTGAGCAAGGCGGCAACCGGCCGCGTTGCCCTTATCTATCTGGAAAGCCCGGCCAACCCGACCAATGCGCTGGTCGATGTCGAAGCGGTCAGGGCCAGCCGCGATGCGATTTTCGGCACCGGGCCGGATGCGCCGCCAATTGCCATCGACAACACGTTTCTGGGCCCGCTCTGGCACCAGCCGCTCAAGCACGGGGCCGATCTGGTCGTCTATTCGCTGACCAAATATGCCGGCGGGCACAGCGATCTGGTCGCGGGCGGCGTGCTGGGCCGCAAGGCACTGATCGATCCCATCCGCATGATGCGCAACACCATCGGCACGATCACCGATCCCAACACCGCATGGATGCTGCTGCGCAGCCTTGAAACGCTGGAGCTGCGGATGACGCGGGCCGGCGAGAATGCGGCGCGGGTGTGCGCGTTCCTGCGCGACCATCCCAAGGTCGAGCATGTCGGCTATCTGGGCTTTCTGGAAGGCGACCGGCAGGCCGATATCTACAAGCGGCACTGCACGGGCGCAGGCTCGGCCTTCCCGCTGTTCCTGAAGGGCGGCGAGGGCGAGG
>DBAW01000026.1 GCA_002291855.1 Sphingomonas sp. UBA1000 | reverse complement strand
GGCCGCTCTTCAAGAGGATGGCAGGATTACGAATGTCGATCTCGCCGCGCGGGTCGGCCTGACGGCTCCGCCATGCCTGCGCCGCGTCCGCAGCCTTGAGCAGCGCGGCGTGATCAAGGGCTATCATGCCCGGCTCGATCCGACCGCGCTCGGCTATGGGATCAGCGTGTTCGCGATGGTCAGCCTGCGCAGCCAGGCCGAATCGGATCTGCAGGCGTTCGAGGAACATGTGACCACCCTGCCCGAAGTGCGGGAATGCCACATGCTGAACGGCGAAATCGACTTCATCCTGAAAATCGTCTCGCCCGACCTGCAGGAATTCCAGCATTTCCTGACGACGAAGCTCACGACCGCGCCCAATGTCGCGAGCGTCAAGACATCGCTCACCATCCGCACGTCGAAGGACAGCCCCGGCGTCCCGGTTCCCGGGGGCGGGCGCATCACCGGATGACAATCACCGGGTGACGATCATCGCAGACGTCAGGCCCCGGCCGGGCACAGGCCCGGCCGGGGCTGATGATGATCAGGCCTGCTGATCGAGCCAGATCGCCCAGAATTTGGCGATTTCGGCGCGCTGGCCGGCAGTCACCTGGGCCAGAGCCTGGCGGGCCGCATCCTTCTGCCCGGCGCGGGCAAGCGCCATGCCGAGGCGCAGATTGGCGACATTGGCATCAACGCCGCCCTTCTGAATGGCCAGACGATACAGCTCCGCCGCCTTGGCAAACTCGCCATAGCCGAAGAACGCGTCGGCAGTGCTGAGCGCGATCTTGCCGTTGGCGGCAGTGGCCGCGCTGCGCTCGGCGGCAGGCAGCGACTTCTTGTCTTCGGGCACGCGGCCGGCCGCGAGGGTCCCGATTTCGTTGATCGCCTTGCTGGACTTGTCGAAGCTGCCCTTGGCCAGCCCTTCCTTGACGACGCCGTCGGCTTCGCCCGGCAGACCGACCTTGTCGGCCAGCAGCGCATATTCGAAATAGTCGCGCTCGCCGGCCAGCGCGCCGACAGCACGCATCAGCCGCATCAGATCAAGATTGGTCTGGTCGTCCATCTTCTGGCTGTCGCCATAAATGACCAGCGCCGAACGCCAGTTTTCAGCCGTCGGGTAATCGACGATCTGCATCCGGGTCCAGCGCGCGACCTGATCCATCATCTTGGCACCATAAGCGACCGACGCGGCGCGGCTGTACCAGTCGGCCGGGGCCTTGCGCCCGGCTGCCTTTTCAGACTTCACGGCTTCGTCGAGCACGGTCAGGCCTTCGACGGTCTGGTTGCTGCGGAAATGGCTTTCGGCCAGCAGCAGTTCGATGTCGTGGCTCGGCAGCCCCTGCGCATTGACCGGGGCATAGCCGGCCTGACGGGCCTGGGTCAGCCGCTGGATCGCGGCGGCGAAATCCTTGTCCTGATAGGCGAACTGGCCGGCGAAAAAGGCAAAGCGGCCAATGTCCGGCGCGGCCCCCGCAGAACCGGAGCCGAGAATGTCGTTGAGCGCTTCCTTCTGCAGCGGCCGGTCGTTGGTGCCGAGGCCGATCTGCAGCTTGAACTGGCCGAGGAAGAATTTGTCATCGGCCTCGGTGGCACCGGTCTGCGCGGCGGGCAGCGCCGCCTTGGCCGTGGCGAAATCCTTGGCCTCGATCGCCTTTTGCAGCGGGCCGGCGGCGGCGCGGAATTCCTTGCTCAGCTTCGGCGTGAACTTCGCCTCGCCGGCGGCTTCGGCCTTGCCCTTTTTCTGGGCGAACGCCGGCTGGCCGGCCATTGCCCCCATGCCGATCGCGATCGCTGCGCCCAGCGCCAGTTTCGATACCAACTTCATCATATGCTCCTCCAGACCCTGTTCGCCGGGCTTTTCCCGTCTGCTGCGGTTCGATACCGCCCAGCCGCGCAGCGGACAAGCAGCCACTTCCGGGCCTGCCGTGCCGCCGGCACCGTGAACCTTGCTTGAACCCGGGGCCAAGCTTGGCTAACCGCACGCCCACGATGATCGCGATCATTTCCCCGGCGAAAACGCTCGACTATAAAAAGCCGATCCCCGGCCTGCCGGTGACGGCCCCGCGCTATGCCGCCGATGCGGTGCAGCTGGCGGAGGCGGCGGCGCGGCTGTCGCCTGAGCGGCTGTCGGCTCTGATGGGCATTTCGGACAATCTGGCGACGCTCAACGCCGAGCGGTTCCGCAACTTCGACACGCTGCCCGAGCGGCCGGCCATCTATGCCTTTGCCGGCGACGTCTATGCGGGGTTCGAGGCGCACAGCCTGGCCGAGGAAGCGGTGCTGTTCGCGCAGGATCATCTGCGCATCTTGTCGGGGCTTTACGGGCTGTTGCGCCCGCTCGACGCGATCCGGCCCTACCGGCTGGAAATGGGCACCAAATGGGCGCCCGAGCGCGGCGATCTCTATGGCTATTGGGGCGACCGGGTGGGCAATCTGCTGGCCGCCGACCTCGATGCGCAGGACGACCGGGTGGTGATCAACCTCGCCAGCCGCGAATATTGGCACGCGGTCGAGGCCGCGCCGCCGGCGGGCGCGCGGATCATCACTGTCGATTTCCGCGAGCAGGGTCCGGCGGGCCTCCGGTTCAACAGTTTCGCGGCCAAGCGCGCGCGCGGCATGATGGCGCGGTTCATGTGCGAACACCGGCTGACCGAGGCCGAGGCGCTCAAGGGCTTCGACACCGACGGCTACCGGTTCGACGGCGACGGATCGACCGACACGCTGTGGCGGTTCGTGCGGACATGAGCCGCAGCGCGGTCGTCATCGGTGCGCGCGGCGGCATTGGCGGCGCGCTGGCGGCGGCGCTGGTCGAGGAAGGCCAGTTTGCAACCGTCCATGCGCTGGCGCGGCCCGACATCGACATATTGGACGAAACAAGCATCGCCGCGGCCGCCGCGCACGTCGCCGCCGGCCCGCCGCCCGCGCTGGTGATCGTGGCGACCGGCCTGCTCCATTCGGCTGCGCGCGGGCCGGAGAAGAGCCTGAAAGAGCTGGACGCCGCCTGGCTGACCGAGGTGATCGGCGTCAATGCCGTCGGCCCGGCGCTGGTCGCCAAGCATTTTCTGCCGCTTTTGCCCCGGGGCGAGCGCACGGTGTTCGCCGCGCTGTCGGCGCGGGTCGGCAGCATTTCGGACAACCGGCTGGGTGGCTGGTATGGCTATCGCGCCGGCAAGGCGGCGCTCAACCAGCTGATCCGCACGCTGTCGGTCGAGATGAAGCGGCTGAATGACCGCGCCATCGTCGTCGGCCTGCATCCGGGCACCGTCGACACCCGCCTGTCGCAGCCATTCCAGAAGAATGTCGCCCCCGGCCAGATGTTCGACGCCGGACGCGCGGCCGTGCAGCTGCTCGACGTGATCGAGGGGCTGGGCGTCAAGGACAGCGGCAATCTAATCGCGTGGGACGGGGCGACGATCACCCCCTGACAGGGCCGGCGGGCACCGCGCCGCCAAACCGGGACAAGCCTGTGGATAAGCCTGTGGGCCGGGCGCCGCCTGCCGCCTCGGGGACCGTGCGGGGGTGGCGTTCCCCCGCTACAGCCGCTAAGCCGGTCGGCAGGTTTCACCATTTTTGAAAGCGCAACGCCTTGAGCAGCGACGACACCGTCATCGCCGAACCGTCCGATATTCGACCGATCAGCATCGTCGACGAAATGAAGTCGAGCTATCTCGACTATGCGATGTCGGTGATCGTCGCCCGCGCGCTGCCCGATGTGCGCGACGGGCTGAAGC
>DBAW01000075.1 GCA_002291855.1 Sphingomonas sp. UBA1000 | reverse complement strand
GCTCGCGGGCGCGCTTGGCCTCCTCCTCCGACCGCATCGCAAGGGTGGACACCAGATCGGCGACAACGGCAAAGCCGCGCCCCGCCTCGCCCGCCCGGCCCGCCTCGACCGCGGCATTCATTGCCAGAACCCGGGTCTGAAAGGCGATCTTGTCCAGCCCCTCGATCACACTGTCGATGCCCTGCGCGCTGTCCGACACCCGGTCCATCGCGCCGATCGCCGCCCCGGCAGAGGCGCGGCCATGTTCGACGCTGGCCATCGCCTGTTCGGCGGAAGCGACGCTTTCGGTGGCGGTGCGGGCGGTGGCCTTGATCCGCCCGTCAATATCGGCGGCGGCGGCCCCGGTCTGTTCGATGGCGGCGGCGGTGCGCTCGGCGCGGCGGGCAAGGTCGTCGGCGGCCTCGCTGATCTCGCGCGCGCCGATGCGGATCGCCTGTGCGCCCGATGCCGCGCCGCCCAGCGCGGCGTTCAGCCCGGCAAGCGCGCTGTTGTAACGCTGACGCAGCGCCTCATAGCCTGTCGGCAGCGGCCGCTCGATCGGCCGGTCGAGCCGGCCATCGGCAACATGGCCGAGATGATCGGACAGCAGCGCCACCACCGCCTGCTGGTCGCGTTCCGCGGTTTCGCGGGCGGCGGCCAGCCGTGCCTGTTCGGCGCGCGCGGTGCGGAATGCCACCAGCGCCCGCGCCATCGCCCCGATCTCGTCCTGCCGGCCAGCATCGGCAATCTCGACGGCAGCACCGGCATCCCCGGCCGCCAGCCGGTCGATCGCGCCGCGCAGCCGGGCGAGCGGCCCGGCAATGTCGCGCCGCACGAACAGAAAAGCGAGGCCAAGCGCCACGGCCAGCACGACCATCACCGCGATCAGCGCCCCGCGCGCGCTCGCGGTCGACAGATCGCCGACACGCCGGGCCTCGGCATCGGTCTGCTCGACCCGGGCATAGATCATGTCGGACAGCGTCTCGGCAAACGTCTTGAGCTGCTTGTCGGCAGCGGCCAGCTCGGCCCGCGCGGCATCGGCCTGCCCGGCATCGGCCAGCCGCAGCGCGCGCGCCACGCCGGCATGCACGGCCTCATAATCGCGCGTCAGCGCCGCCACCCGGCCGCCCAGTGTCGGATCGGCCCCGGCGGCTTCGGCCAGATTCTTCGCCCCGCGCTCATGCGCCTTGTCCAGATCCTTCGCCGCATCGGCAGCCGCCGACGCCCCGGCCACGCGGCGATAGCCGACATAGACCATCTCGATGGCGCGACGATTGGCGCGGGCCAGATCGGTGCTGGGCGGCAGGCCGTGATGCACCAGCCAGTCATGGCCCGCGTTCGCCTCGGCCACCGTGCGCGCACCGAACAGCGCCGTGCCGAGCGCGAGCAGGCCAAAGCCGATCAGCAACAGCCCGATCTTGGCCGACAGGCCAAGGGAACGAAACATCGCCATGCCATTCCCATCCATTTGGGCTGCCCCGTGCGGCGCGCCCGGTCCTGCCCCTGTTATAGGGAGGTGCCGGCAGCATCCCGGTCGGCGGGCGCAGAAAAAACAGCGGCGCGGGCAGCGCCCCAGATCTGCCACCGCTGTCGTCACGGAAACGCAGCAAAACTGTCATTTTTCAGGCGCGGGAGACCGACCGCCGGCTGCGACACCCGGCATTCGCGCCACCCCGAAAATGTTCTAGCGTGGCGGGATGATCCTCGCACAGCTGGACATCGCCATTCGGCTCGGCACCGCGAGCCTGTTGCTTATGTTGGCCGGGCTGCTGCTCGGCCATCGCCGCCGGCTTGGGTTGCCTGCCCTGCTGTTCGCGCCGCTGGCGGTGTGTGTGGCGGGCTTTGCCCTGGGCAACACGCCGCTCGGTTCGCTGCGGCCGACCGGGCTGCCGGGGGCATTCGCGCATCTGGCAAGCGGGTTCACGGTGATTTTCCTGTGGTGGTTCGCCCTGTCCTGCTTCGACAGCCGCTTCCGGTTGCAGAGCGGTGTTCTGATCGCCGGGCTGGCATGGGCGGGGCTTGCGGCGGCCGATCGCGGCCTGTTCGGCGCCACGCTGGCCGATGCCGGGCTGTCGCGCGCGCTGGTGCTGCTGGGCCTCGCGATTGTCGGCCATCTGGTCTGGCGGCTGCTCGATGAGCGTCAGGGCGACCTGATCCAGCAGCGCCATGACGCGCGGATCCTGGTTGCGGTGCTGCTGGGCGGGATGCTGCTGATCGATCTTGTGGCGGACGCGCTGTTCGGGTTCGACTGGCGGCCGCTCGGCTTTGCGATGGCGCAAAACCTCATGATCCTCGGGTTCGGCCTGTGGCTTGCCGGGCGGCTGCTGACCGTCAGGGCCGATGTGCTGACCTTTGGCGTGGCCGAAGGGGGCGCCGTGCCGCCCGCCGCCGCCGATACTTGGGACCAGCGCCGCCAAGACGCGCTGCACGCCCGCCTGTCCGTGCTGATCGAGAGCGAGCGGGTGCATCTCGACCCCCAGCTGACCTTTGCCCGGTTCGTGGCGCTGATGGCGGCCCCGGAGCGCACCGTCAGAACGCTGATCAACCAGCAGATGGGCCATGATCATTTCCGCGCCTTTCTGAACCATCACCGGGTGACCGAGGCGCGGCGTCTGCTCGCCGAACGGGATCGCGACGACAAGCTGATCGCCGTCGCACTCGACAGCGGGTTCGCCTCGCTCGCCAGCTTCAATCGCGCCTTCCGGGCCATTGAGGGCTGCACCCCCAGCGAATATCGCGCAGCGGCGCGCCGGGCCGCCGCGCCCCGTCCGCAGCCTGCAAAAGCCGGGTTTTGAGGAGCGAAAATCCGCTTTCTGAGCAGCGGGGCCGGCGGGCACGCCCTACCCCCGGCGCGCACCAACAGAGAAAGGCAGGCGCGTGGACGGAGTGATCGGACTGGCCGGAACCCTCGCAATACTGATCGGACTGGGAACGGCGCTGGGGCTGGCAGATCGGCGCAATTTCGCGCCAGGGTGGCTGATCGTCGCCGCGCTGCTGGTGGCGATCAACGATGCGCTGCTCACCCGTTGCTACGGCCTGCTGCCCGACATGGTCGGCGGGGACTGGAACTGGCAGGGCAAGCTCGCGGCCATCGCCGCCACCATCGCCATCGCCAGCCGGCCCGCCTTCGGGTTGCGCCGGGTCGGCTTCACCCTCGCGCAGCTGCCGGGCAGCCTCAAATCGGTGATGCCCGTTGCCGCGCTCTATTGCGGCTTTTTCATCGTCATCGCCCTGCTCTTTCCCGGCAATCGGGCCAGCACGGAACAGCTTGCCTTCCAGCTGACGATGCCCGGCCTTGAGGAGGAGCCATTTTATCGCGGCATCCTGTTGTTCGCGCTCGATCAGGCATTGCGGGGCCGCAAGCGGCTGCTCGGCGTCGACTGGGGCTGGGGCGCATTGCTGTCGTGCATGGTGTTCGGCCTCGCCCACGCCTTTGGCTATACCGATTCAGGCTTTGCCTTCGATCCCATCATCATGGCGCTGACCGCCATACCATCGCTGATCGCGGTGTGGCTGCGCCTGCGGACGGGAAGCCTGTTGGTGCCGATTTTGCTGCACAACTTCGGCAACTCATTTTCCCTCCTCGCCTGACGCCGGGGCGCGCAGCCGGCGACGCGAGATGGCGGCAGGAGCCAAGGCCCGGCCGGCCCCGGCCGGCTAGGCCGCCCGCCGGCGATAGATCAAAATCAGGTTGTTGGCGGGCATCGCAAGCCGTTCGGTGCGGGCAAAGCCGTTTGCGGCCGCCAGCCGGTCGATATCGTCCAGATGGCGCAGGCCCCATTCGGGATTGCGCGCCTTGAGTGACTGGTCAAAGGCAAGGTTGGACGGCGCGGTGTCGATCCCGCCTTCCAGATAGGGACCGTAAAGGATCAGCGGCGCATCCGCCGGCAACAGCCGCGCCGCACCCCTGAACAGGCCGATGGTCGCCGCCCATGGGCTGATATGCACCATGTTGATGCACACACAGGCATCGGCGCCGGGCGCGGCGTAATCGTCCACCCAGTCCGGCGCGGCGGCGTCGAGCGCCAGCGGCGGGCGGACATTGGCCAGCCCCGCGCACCATGCGGCGATCGAGGCACGGGCATCGGGATCGGGGTCGCTGGGCTGGAAGATCAGGCCGGGCAGATGGGCGGCGAAATGGCGGACATGCTCGCCCGTGCCGCTTGCCAGTTCGAGCACCAGCCCCGCCGACGGCAGCACCCCGCGCAGCACCGCCAGAATCGCATCGCGGTTGCGCGCCGTCGCCGGGGCGTGGCGCGCGCCGGACACCTCGCCGGCCAGCTGCCCGGCAGGCGGATCGGGAAGCGGCCCCGCACTCATCGCCTTGCCCGCCGCCGCGCCGCCGGTTCGCGCACGCCCAGCCAGACGAGCAGCCCCGCCGGCCCGGCCAGAAAGGTCAGCAGCAGCACCGGGGCCTGAGCGATGCGGGCAAAGCCCTTGGCATCGGCATCGCGCGCGATCCACAGCCCGGCGAACAGATCGAGCGCCAGATAATGGGTCCAGCCGATGACGATCCCGCCATCGCTGGCAAACAGCGCGCGCAGCCCGGCGGGGGAATAGTCAGTGAGGTCAGGCCGCGCCGCCGCCCCGGCGACCGGCACCGGATCGACCAGCCCGGCCAGCACCGCCGCCGCCGCCGTCAGATAGGCAAGGCACAGCAGCCCGACGCCCAGATACATGACTGCGGTGAGCGGCAGCGGCCGCCGGGGTGCGAGGATCAGCACCGCCCAGCCGGCGAGTGCGACGATGTTGGTCAGCTGAAACAGGCCCTGCCACATGGGCGCTGATGTGGCAGGGTGCGCCGCCCCTGTCGAGGGCGGCGCACCCGGCATATGTGCAGCTTTACTCGGCGGCCTGCGCCAGTTCGGGATCGCGCCAGGTCAGGATTGGCTTGCGCGCGGCAAGCGTCTCGTCGAGCCGGCGGCGCGGCGCGAAATGGGGCGCGGCCTTCAGCGCCGGATCGCCCGCCTTGGCCCGCGCGACGACATGGCGCAGCGCGCCGACAAAGGCGTCGAGATTGGCCTTGGACTCGGTCTCGGTCGGTTCGACCAGCATCGCCCCGTGCACGACCAGCGGGAAATACATGGTCATCGGGTGATAGCCCTCGTCGATCAGCCCCTTGGCGATGTCGAGCGTGGTGAAGCCATCGGCCAGCCCGTCGTCTGAGAACAGCGCCTCGTGCATGCACGGGCCGCTGGCCGCGAACGGCGCGTCGAGCACGTCTTCAAGGCAGCGCAGCAGATAATTGGCGTTGAGGACCGCATCCTCGCTCACCTGCCGCAGCCCGTCGGCCCCGTGGCTGAGCATATAGGCCGCCGCGCGGGTGAACATGCCCATCTGGCCGTGGAACGCGACCATGCGGCCAAAGCTGTCGTCATGCGACTCGCCCCGGTTGAACTCCTCGACCAGCAGATAGCGGTCGCCTTCGCGCTCGACGGTCGGCAGCGGCGCGAACGGCGCCAGCGCCTCGGAAAACACCACCGGCCCCGAACCCGGCCCGCCGCCGCCATGCGGGGTCGAGAAGGTCTTGTGCAGGTTGATGTGCATCGCATCGACGCCCAGATCGCCGGGACGCACCCGGCCGACAATGGCGTTGAAGTTCGCGCCGTCGCAATAGACGAAGCCGCCCACCGCATGCACGGCATCGGCAATGCGCTTCAGATCCGGCTCGAACAGGCCGCAGGTGTTGGGATTGGTGATCATCACCGCCGCCACATCCGGCCCCAGCCGCGCGACGAGCGCGTCGAAATCGACCCGCCCGGCCGGCGTCGCCGGAATGTTTTCCACCCGGTAGCCGGCAAAGGCCGCGGTCGCCGGATTGGTGCCATGCGCCGATTCGGGCACCAGCACCACCGAACGCGCATCGCCGCGCGCCTCAAGCGCCGAGCGGATGGCGAGCAGGCCGCACAGCTCGCCATGCGCGCCGGCCTTGGGGCTCATCGCCACGGCGGGCATGCCGGTCAGCGTCTTGAGCCAATGCGCGACCAGATCGATGAGCGCGAGCGCGCCCTGCACCGAGCTGATCGGCTGCAACGGGTGGATGTCGGCAAAGCCCGGCAGCCGCGCCATCTTCTCGTTGAGGCGCGGATTATGCTTCATCGTGCACGAGCCGAGCGGGAAGAAGCCGAGATCGATCCCGTAATTCTGCCGCGACAGGCGGGTGTAATGGCGCACCGTTTCGGGTTCGGACAGGCCGGGCAGGCCGATCGGGCGGTTGCGCTCCAGCCCGCCCAGCCGCGGGCGGACGGCGGCGGGGCCTTCGGGCAGGTCGACGCCGCTCGTGCCCTCATCGCCGATCTCGAAGATCAGCGCCTCTTCAAGCATCAGCGCCCGGTTGCCGGACCAGGTGGCGGCTTCGCCCCCGGCGGCACCCGGCGTCTCGGGGCGGGTGACGCGGCCTTCGCGGTTCATGCTCATGCCAGTTCCTCCTCAAGCGCGGCGGCCAGCGCCTCGACATCCTCGTCGGTGGTGGTTTCGGTGACGGCGACGACCAGCCCGTTGGCCAGCGCGTCCGCCCCCGGATAGAGCCGGCCGAGCGACACGCCGGCCAGAATGTTGCGCTCCTCGGCAAAGCGGCGGACCAGCGCCCGCGCCTCGACCGGCAGCACCAGCGTGAACTCGTTGAAAAAGCTGTCGTTGAGCAGCCGCACGCCCGGCACCTGCGCCAGCCGCTCGGCAGCGGCGACGGCGCGGCCATGATTGACCTGAGCCAGCCCGCGCAGCCCCTTTTCGCCCAGCAGCGTCAGATGCACGGAGAAAGCGAGCGCGCACAGGCCCGAGTTGGTGCAGATGTTCGACGTCGCC
>DBAW01000040.1 GCA_002291855.1 Sphingomonas sp. UBA1000 | reverse complement strand
GGCCCGCCGCTTGAGCTCAACCGGCGCGGCGCGCGCACGCTCGACATCGTCTCGCCGGGCGGCGACGCCTTTGTCGTCGTGCTCGACCGCGGCGTGTCGCCGGCCAGCCTGCCGGCACTCGCCTTGTCGGCCTGTGGCGAACGCGCCTTCTGCAAATTCATGGCCTGGACCGACGCCGGCAAGGCCCCGCGCGCCTTCCCGGTCGAGGGTGCGGCGCAACAGGCCCTGTCCTTTTCCTATCTGCGCAACCGCTCAAACGGGTTTGAAAAAATGCTGTGGAACTGCCGCGAGTTCGCGCGCAGCGACCCCGGCCAGTGCATGAAGACCAGCTGACCGCTTGGCAGCGGGCGGCCGGGGGGTTAGCGACTGTCTGTGGCCGCCGATCCCGCCCCGCCTGCCCCTGCCCGCGCCGCCCGTGGCGCAGCCGCGCCCGCGCGCATCGACCGGCCGATCGTGCTGATCGGGCTGATGGGGGTCGGCAAATCGACGGTCGGGCGGCGGCTGGCGCAGCGGCTGAACCTGCCCTTTGTCGATGCCGATGACGAAATCGTCGCGGCCGCGGGCATGCCGATCACCGAAATCTTCGAACGCTATGGCGAGCCTTATTTCCGCGACGGCGAACGCCGGGTGATCGCCCGGCTGATCGACGGCACGCCCAAGGTGATCGCAACCGGCGGCGGCGCATTCATGAACGCCGCCACCCGCGCGCTGATCCTCGACAAGGCGATTGCCATCTGGCTCGATGCCGATGTCGACACGCTGGTCGCGCGGGTGAAGCGGCGCGACACCCGCCCGCTGCTCAAGGGCCGCGATCCGCGCACCGTGCTGACCGCGCTGGCCGCAGAGCGCAACCCGGTCTATGCGCTCGCCCCGATCCGCATCCGCAGCAACGCCGCCCCGCACCAGCAGACGGTGCGCGCGATCCTGAAGGCCCTGAACGCATGACCCGCATTCCCGTCGCCCTGGGCGAACGCAGCTATGACATCGTGATCGAAGCGGGCGGGCTGGCGCGGGCGGGCGATCTGCTGGCCCCCTATCTGCGCGGGCGCACCATCGTCGTCACCGACAGCGAGGTGGCCGCGACCCAGCTGCCGCGCCTTGCCTGTCCGGGGATCGAGCCGATCATCCTGCCGGCGGGCGAAGCGACCAAAAGTTGGGCGCAGCTTGCGGCTCTGTGCGACCGGCTGCTGGCGCTGGAGGTGGAGCGGGGCGAACACATCGTGGCGCTTGGCGGCGGGGTGATCGGCGACCTTGCGGGCTTTGCCGCCGCCATCGTCAAGCGCGGCATCGGCTTTGTGCAGATCCCGACGACGCTGCTCGCCCAGGTCGACAGCTCGGTCGGCGGCAAGACGGCGATCAACACCGGCGCGGGCAAGAATCTGGTCGGCGCATTCTACCAGCCGGCGCTGGTGCTGATCGATCCGCTGGCGCTCGACACGCTGCCGCCGCGCCAGCTGGCGGCAGGCTATGCCGAGGTCGTCAAATATGGGCTGATCGACGATCAGGCGTTTTTCGACTGGTGCGAAGCCCATGGCGCGGCGCTGCTCGCCGGGGATGGCGAAGCGCGCGTCCATGCCATTGCCACCAGCGTCAGCGCGAAGGCGCGCATCGTCGCCGAGGATGAGCGCGAAACGAGCGGTCGCCGCGCGCTCCTCAATCTCGGCCACACCTTCGGCCATGCGCTGGAAGCCGAAACCGGCTTTTCCGACCGGCTGCTGCACGGCGAGGCGGTGGCGGCGGGGATGGCGCTTGCCTTCGGCTTTTCAGCCACAACCGGCCGCTGCCCGCCCGCAGACGCCGCGCGCATTGCCGCGCACCTACGCGCCTGCGGCCTGCCGTTCGACCTTGCATCGGCCGGGATCGATGCGTCCGGCGCGACGCTGGCCGGGCATATGGCGCATGACAAGAAAAAGGCCGGCGGGCGCGTGCCCTTCATCCTCGCGCGCGGGGTGGGCGCGGCCTATGTCGACCCCGATGTGACGCTGGCCGAGATCGCCGCTTTTCTGGATGCCGGGCGGGCAGCTTAGAGCGGTTTCCGAGTCGCCGGGTCAACCCGGCTTGAAAATGCTCTAACGCACCCGCCAGGCGACCATGATCCAGCCAAGGATCATCAGCGCGCCGCCAATGGGGGTGACCGCGCCCAGCCAGCGCGGCGCGCCCAGCGCCATCGCGTAAAGGGTGAGCGCAAACACCGTCGCGCCGATGAACAGCGCCCAGACCGGTGCCCCGCGCGCAACGGGCATGCGGGCGAGCAGGATGACGGCCAGCGCATGGGCGAGCTGATAGGCCGATCCGGTGCGCAGCCATTCGGCGGCCTTGCCCGCCGCGCCATGCGCGCCGAACGCCCCGGCGGCGATGGCGAGCGCCGCCGACAGCGCGGCCAGCCGCACCGCCAGACCCCCGGATCCTGCCGCGCCGCGCCCTGCCATTCAGCCCTCCGCCATCCTGCCCCGTGCCATTCAGCCCCTCACCCGCTTTCCGCCGGGATCGGCGCGTCGGCGGGGGTGGCCGCATCCGATCCGTCCATGCGGATCATGATATCGTCGGCAGCATGGATGTCGCCGGTGCGCGCCTGTTCGGCCAGCCGCCGGCCATCGACATCGCGGTAATGCCGCTCCGCCCGGTCGATCTCGTCGCTGTCGATCTCGAGCGCGACCATCGCCTCGCGCGCCATGGCAATCGCCGATTCATACACTTCGCGCACCGCGCCGGCGATCGGCGCGTCGTGCAGCCGCATCATCTGCCGCCGGTCGAACGCGCGGACGAAGATCTGCGCGCCGGGAAAGGCATGGGCGATGACCTGCATCTGCGCGGCATCGAGCTGCCCGCCATCGATGCAGAACAGGATCAGCTGCGCATCCGCCGCGCCGGCGAGGCGCAGCAGATCGAGCCGGGTGCCGTCGCCGAAATAGACCTTCACGCCAAAGGCGATGCTGGTGTCGATCTGGCTGGCCTTGCGGTCGATCATCGTCACCGACAGGCCCTGCGCGGCGAGCATCTGGCCGACCGTCTGGCCGAACCGGCCCCAGCCGACGACGATGGCGCGCGCGCCGTCCGCCTGCGGCCCGGCCAGATCGCTGCGGTCGGCCGGGGCCTCGCGGAAGCGCCGGCCGAGCATCATCAGGAACGGCGTCGAGGCCATGGACAGGGTGACGACGGCGCTGAACAGGCTGGCCGCCTCGGGTGCGATCAGCAGCGCCGCCTGCGCCTGGGCGAACAGCACAAAGCCGAACTCGCCCCCCTGGCTCAGCAGCAGGCCCATGCCCAGCGCCTGCCGCCAGGCCATGCCGAAGCCGCGCGCGAGCAGGCAGATCACCGCCGTCTTGATCGCGATCAGCCCGGTCGCGATGGTCAGCACCATCAGCGGCCGGGCGATGATCGCGCCCAGATCGAGCAGCATGCCAACGGCGATGAAGAACAGGCCGAGCAGGATCGAGCGGAACGGATCGACATCGGCCTCCAGCTCGTGCCGATAGGGCGAATCGGCGAGCATCACCCCGGCGATGAACGCGCCGAGCGCCGCCGACAGGCCCAGCGCCTGCATCGCCGCCGCGCTGCCCAGCACCGCGAACAGCCCGGCGGCGACGAACAGCTCGCGCTCGCCCAGCCCGCCGATCAGCCGGAACAGCGGGTTGAGCACATAGCGCCCGGCAAGCACCAGCCCGGCAATCGCGCCCACGGTCGACAGGCCGAGCAGCCAGCCGGGCGGCGCATCGGCGGGCGCGGGTGCGCGCGACAGCGCCGCGACGATGGTGATCAGCGGGACGATCGACAGATCCTGAAACAGCAGCACCGAAAAGGCGCGTTCGCCAAAGGGGGTGCGCAGCCGCCCCGCCGATTCGAGCATCGGCAGGACCTGCGCGGGCTAGGACAGGGCAAGCGGCAGGCCGATGCAGATG
>DBAW01000002.1 GCA_002291855.1 Sphingomonas sp. UBA1000 | reverse complement strand
GAACTCGATGTCCTGCATGTCGCGGTAATGCCGCTCCAGCAGGTCGAACACCTGCGCCAGCTCGGCATAGGTTTCGGGCATCGCCTCTTCCATCGACAGCGGCTTCGCCCCCGCCGCCGCGCGCGCCGCCTGGGTCAGATATTGCGGGGTGCGGATGCCCGCGACCACATCCTCGCCCTGCGCGTTGATCAGATATTCGCCATAATAGGCCCGCTCCCCGGTCGAGGGATTGCGGGTGAAGGCGACGCCGGTGGCCGATGTCTCGCCCATATTGCCGAACACCATCGCCTGCACATTGACGGCGGTGCCCCAGTCGCCGGGAATGTCGTTCAGCCGACGATAGACCTTGGCGCGTTCGGACTGCCACGATCCGAACACCGCGCCGATCGCGCCCCACAGCTGGTCATGCACATCCTGCGGGAACGGGCGGCCCCATTGGTCCTCGACCAGCCCCTTATAGACGCCGACCAGCCGTTCCCAATCGGCCGCGGTCATGTCGGTGTCGAGGAAATGGCCCTGATCTTCCTTGGCGATTTCAAGCGCTTCTTCGAACGCACCATGATCGAGGCCAAGCACGACATCCGAATACATCTGGATGAAGCGGCGATAGCTGTCCCAGGCAAAGCGCGCATCGCCCGATGCCCGCGCCAGCCCGGCGACGGTCACGTCGTTCAGGCCGAGGTTGAGCACCGTGTCCATCATGCCGGGCATCGACACCCGCGCACCCGAGCGGACGGAGACGAGCAGCGGATCATCGGCATCGCCGAAGCGCTTGCCGGTCACCGCCTCGATATGGGCGATGCCGCTGCCGACTTCGGCCTTTACGCTGTCGGGAAAGCTCTCGCCTTCCTCGTAGAAGCGCGCGCACATCGCGGTCGAGATGGTGAAGCCCGGCGGCACCGGCAGGCCGATGGCCGCCATTTCGGCAAGATTGGCGCCCTTGCCGCCGAGCAGGAATTTGTCCCCCGCCCCGCCATCCGACACGCCGCCGCCGAACCGATAGACATATTTGGTCATCACCACCCCTTTTGGCCGCCTGTGCGGCCTGTCACTTGTCCCCCGAACGCGCCCGCATCCCGACCGTCTGTGCGGCCTTACCCCTCAATCTTTGCGAAATCGGCAACCCGGTGCACGGCATCGCGCATCCGCGCGAGCAGGCCGAGCCGCGCCGCGCGCTTCACCGGATCGGCGTCGTTCACCGTCACCTGATCGAAAAAGGCGTCGATCGGCCCGCGCAGGCTGGCAAGCGCCGCCATCGCCGCGCCGAAATCCTCGCCCGCGATCGCCGCTTCGGCCGCCGGCCCGGCG
Source organism: Sphingomonas sp. UBA1000 (assembly GCA_002291855.1). Lineage (GTDB taxonomy): Bacteria > Pseudomonadota > Alphaproteobacteria > Sphingomonadales > Sphingomonadaceae > Sphingomonas_B. Next base: position 4,918 of record DBAW01000002.1, on the reverse strand, counting down.
ACATCGAGCGCCGCGGCAAGCGCCGCCTCGGCCGGTTCGGGCGCGGGATTGACCGCGCCGGCGGCAAAGCTTTCCTTCTTCAGGATATTGGCCGCGCGCTTATAGCCGGCGAGCAGGTTCGCCCCGTCCTCGGTGCCGATGAACGCCTGCAGCGCATGGACGCGCGCGAGCAGCCGGACCAGATCATCCTCGCCGCCCAGCGCGAACACCGCATCGATCAGATCGTGCCGGACGCCTGCCTCGCGCTGCTGCACCTTCAGCCGGTCGGCGAAGAAGTCGAGCACATCGGCCGACACGCTGCCGGCAAGCGGAAACCGCAGCCGGTTGTCGAGGATCAGCGCGATGACGCCAAGCGCCGAGCGCCGCAGCGCGAACGGATCCTTCGACCCGCTGGGCTTGAGGTCAAGGGCGAAGAAGCGGGTGATGCTGTCCAGCTTGTCGGCGAGCGACACCGCGACCGTCACCGGCGCGGTCGGCACGGCATCGCCCTGCCCGGCCGGCTTGTAATGATCGCGCACCGCCTGCCACACCGGCTCGGGCTCGCGCTGCGCCTTGGCGTAATAGCCGCCCATCAGCCCTTGCAGCTCGGGGAATTCGCCCACCATGCCGGTGACGAGATCAGCCTTGGCAAGCCGCGCCGCGCGCTCAGCATGGTCGGGATCGGCCCCCTTGACGATGCCCTGCTCGACCAGCCAGCGCGCCAGCCGCGCCACCCGCTCGACCTTGTCGGCGACGGTGCCCAGCTTTTCATGGAACACGATCTGCGCCAGCTTGCCCGCCTGATCGGCGAGCGGCACCTTCAGATCGGTGTCGTAGAAGAAGCGCGCATCGCTCAGCCGCGCCGCCAGCACCTTCTGGTTGCCGGCGACGATCCGCGCGCCGCCATCGGGCGCGGCGATGTTGGCGACGCAGACAAAGGCAGGGGCGAGCGTTCCGTCCGCGCTCTGGCAGACGAAATATTTCTGGTTCACCCGCGCGGTCAGCTGGATCACCTCTGGCGGCACGTCGAGAAAGCCGGGATCGAACCGGCCGAGCAGCGGCACCGGCCATTCGGTCAGCCCGGCATTTTCGGTGACCAGCCCGTCATCGGCGATCACGCTCAGCCCCGCTGCGCTGGCGAGCGCGGCCGCGCCGTCGCGGATGATCGCCGCGCGCTCGTCCTGATCGACGATCACATGCGCCGCGCGCAGCGCATCGGCATAGCCGGCGGCATTGGCGATGCGGACCGGACCCTGATGCATGAACCGGTGGCCGGCGGTCTCGCGCCCGCTGGTCACGCCATCGACGGCGCAGTCGATCACCTCATCGCCCAGCAGCGCGACGATGCCCTGCAGCGGGCGCACCCAGCGCAGGCTTTCGGTCGACAGCGACGCCTGCCCCCAGCGCATCGATTTGGGCCAGGGGAAAGCGCGGATGATCGCCGGGATCGCCTCCGCCACCACATCGGCGGTGCGGCGGCCGGGCCGGCTGGTCACCGCAAACCAAACGCCGCCGCGTTCGGTCAGCTGGTCGCGGGTCAGGCCGGTCTTGCGCAAAAACCCGTCCAGCGCCTGATCGGGGGCGCTGGTGCGCGGGCCTTTCACCTCCTCGGTGACGGCATCGGTCGCATCGGGCAGGCCGGTGGCGATCACCGCCAGCCGCCGCGGCGTCGAATAAGCGGTCATCGCCGCCGCCGCGATGCCGGCGCGGGCCAGTTCCCCGGTCAGCAGCGCCACCAGATCGGCGCGCGCGCGCGCCTGCATCCGGGCGGGGATTTCCTCCGAGCGCAGCTCGATCAGCAGATCGGTCATGCCGCCCACCCGTTATGCGTCATCCATGCCGCGCACGCGCCCTTCGCCAGATCGCGCACCCGGCCGATATAGGCCTGCCGCTCGGCGACCGAGATCACGCCGCGCGCATTGAGCAGGTTAAACACATGGCTGGCCTTGATCGCCTGTTCATAGGCGGGAATGGGCAGCCCGCGCGCCAGACACGCCTCGCACTCCGCCGCCGCCTTGCGGAACAGGTCGAACAGCGCCTCGGTATTGGCGACTTCGAAGTTCCACGCGCTCATCTGGCGTTCGTTTTCAAGGAACACATCGCCATAGGTGACGCCGCGCCCGTTGAAATCGAGCTGATAGACGCTGTCGACGCCCTGGATATAGGTCGCCAGCCGTTCCAGCCCATAGGTCAGCTCGCCCGCCACCGGCTTGCAGTCGAACCCGCCCATTTGCTGGAAATAGGTGAACTGGGTGACTTCCATCCCGTCGCACCACACTTCCCAGCCCAGCCCCCACGCGCCGAGCGTGGGCGATTCCCAGTCATCCTCGACAAAGCGGATGTCGTGCTGCGACAGGTCGAGCCCGATCGCCGCGAGCGAACCCAGATACAGCTCCTGCAGATCGGGCGGGCTGGGCTTCAGGATCACCTGATACTGGTAATAATGCTGCAACCGGTTGGGGTTTTCGCCATAGCGGCCATCGGTCGGCCGGCGGCACGGCTGGACAAAGGCGGCGTTCCACGGCTCCGGCCCGAGCGCGCGCAGCGTCGTTGCGGTGTGGAACGTCCCTGCGCCCATTTCCATGTCATAGGGTTGCAGGATAAGGCAGCCGCGCTCGCTCCAATAGCGGTGCAGCGTCAGGATCAGGTCCTGAAAACTGGGGGGGCGTGTATCGGTCAAAGCGCACAGCCCCTGCCCAAAGGCCGACCCGGAATCAAGGGCGCAACTGCACGGCGGGGCACGCGGCCGCGCCCATGCCGCAACGGCGCAACCCGCGGCGGACGGCTTTCCGATGCCTGATGCGTCCCAGCGAGGCTGCTGCAGCGCACAACTGGTCGCACGCCAGCCCCCGACTGTCACATTTCGACCACAAGGCGCCCGAAACCGCCATCATCGGCGCTGCCAAGCCATTGCGCGGCGCGATCCATCGTCTAAAGAAAGTAACAGGCGGGAGTTTGGGTCCGCCGCTCAACAACTGCGGTGCAGGGAGATAGATAATGTTCAAGCGTGGTTTGACGGCCGCGATCGCGGCTGCCAGCCTGGTCGCCGCGCCGGCCATGGCGCAGGCGAGCGCCTCGAAGCTTTCGGTTGCGGGTGCGGCGCGCACCGGCGCGACCGTTGAGGGCAACGAAGCCCTTGGCGGCACCGCCCTGATCGGGATCGCGGTGTTCGCGGTGGTTCTGGCCGGCGTGTTCCTGCTTGCCGACAGCGAAGACGATCCCGTCAGCGCGTAATCCGCGTCTGACGTCGGAACTTCGGAATGTGCCGGCCGTCCGCAGTGACGGCCGGCATTTTCTTTTGGGGCCGGCCTTTGCGGAGCGGGCATGGCTGCCGGCAATGCCTTGGCGGTGCGACCATTCCGGATCAGTCGGCCGGCAACCGCACCATTGCAACGCATTGGCGATCCGCTAGAAACGGCGCGACGGCCCCGGGGTCGTCGGGATGGGGAGACGTTAGATGTTGAAAAAGATGATGACGGCGGTTGCCGCCATGAGCCTGGTCGCCGCGCCGGCGATCGCGCAGGGCAATGCCGCCAAGCTGTCGGTCGCCAATGCGTCGCGCACGGGCGCCGAAGTCAAGGGCAATGAAGTGCTTGGCGGGTCGGTGATCCTGATCGCGCTTGCGGTCGCGGCCGTGGTGGTCGGCGTTATCGTGCTGACCGATGATGATGAGCCTGCCAGCCGCTAAGGCCGGGCGCCTCATCGGCAACCACCGACAAATGCCGGCATCCTGAGTGGTGCCGGCATTTTCGTTTTCAGGCGCGTTCGTTTGCAGGCGTGGCGGCGGGGCGCGCCGGACCGTTCAGGCCGGCAGCGGCGCGCGCGCGTCCGGATAGGCGCTGTCGGCCTTGGCGATCAGCGCGCGGTCGTCATGGTTCCACGGGTGAAAGCCCGGCATGAAGAAAGCGAGCCAGGCCGGGATCAGCCGGCGGACCACGCCCGGCCGGCCGAGCAGATAGGCGAACACGCCCCATTTCGCGCGTGCACCGGTGATGCCGTCCTGCGCCAGCAGCTCCAGCGTCCCTTCGATCCGCTTGACCCAGAAGGTGCGGCTGACGAGCAGCATCATGATCGTCTTGACCTTCCACCGCTTCCAGCGCGACCAGTCGCGCGTCGCGTGCAGCCAGGTGTCATAGGCCACGCCCTTGTGCTCGATCTCCTCGATGGCGTGCCATTTCCACATGTCCGCGGTCTCGCGGTCGACGCCGCGCCAGTAATCGGCATCCTTCAGCATCATCTGCGCCATCATCGCCGTGTAATGCTCAAGCGCCATGGTGACGGCGAGGTTGAGGATCTGCGGCCGGTTCCTTGTCAGCTCGAGCGATTCGACCACCACCTGTTCGAGATGGCTGACATCATAACCGGCATCGACGACGCGGCGGTTGAACGCGACATGTTCGCGGCTGTGCATCACCTCCTGCTGGACAAAGGCGCGGATCTCGCGGTCGAGCTTGGCGGGCACGCCGTCGCGAAACGCCTTCACCGATTCGATGAAAAACGCCTCGCCGCGCGGAAACGTCACCGACAGCGCATTGTGAAACGCGGTCGCGACCGGATCGCCGTTCATCCACCAGCGGTCCTGCCGGCTGCCACGCCCGAAGCGGCGGTCGCGCGGGGTGATGGCCAGATCGGCGGGGGTCTTGTCGTCACGCATGGCACTGCTCTCCGGACGGGAATCGCGCTGTTCGGTGCAAAACATGGCTCTCGCTGACATTTGTGTCAATAGCGCGCCCGCCAGCCCGCCCCTCGCCTTCGTCGCCGGGCGCGGTTATGCCGCAAACCGATGACCGCCACCGATGCTTTGCAATGCCCGCCGCCGCCCGCAAACGCCTGACCCCCGAAGCCAGCCGCAGCGCCGCGCTCGATGCCGCGCGCGACCTGCTGGTCGAAGCCGGGCCGCAGGCGGTGACGCTCAAAGCCGTCGCCGCGCGCATGGGCC
>DBAW01000004.1 GCA_002291855.1 Sphingomonas sp. UBA1000 | reverse complement strand
ACGCCGTCGCCGATCTCGAGCACCGAAATGTCGAACGTGCCGCCGCCAAGGTCGTAAACGACGATGGTCTTGCCGTCCTGCTTTTCAAGGCCGTAAGCCAGCGCGGCCGCGGTCGGCTCGTTGATGATGCGCAGCACTTCAAGGCCGGCGATCTGGCCGGCATCCTTGGTCGCCTGGCGCTGGGCGTCGTTAAAATAGGCCGGGACGGTGATCACCGCCTGGGTCACGGTCTCGCCCAGATAGGCCTCGGCGGTTTCCTTCATCTTCTGCAGCGTGAAGGCCGAGATCTGCGACGGCGAATAGTCGTTGCCGCCCGCCTGCACCCAGGCATCGCCATTGGGGCCGCGCGCGATCGCATAGGGCACCAGCTCGGTGTCGCGCTTGGTGATCGGATCGTCATAGCGGCGGCCGATCAGGCGCTTGACCGCGAAGATGGTGTTGTCGGGATTGGTCACCGCCTGCCGCTTGGCGGGCTGGCCGATCAGCCGCTCGCCATCCTTGGTGAAGGCGACGACCGACGGGGTCGTGCGCGCGCCTTCGGCGTTTTCGATGACCTTGGGTTTGCCGCCTTCCATCACGGCGACGCAGCTGTTCGTCGTGCCCAGATCGATGCCGATAACTTTAGCCATTTTACCTCTTTGCACCCCTGCGATAAAGCTGATCGCGGCGGCCCTGATGGCCAGCCCCGACCGGACTGATGAAGCGGATATAGGCAGGCTGTTGCTTGCCGCAAGTCGCCCTGCCCCCTAGAGTCTGCACGATCATCCGGTGCACGCCCGGCCGCCGCCGCCATGCCCCGGTTCTGCCAGAGGAGATCGATCGATGTTGCGTCCTTTGCTTGGGCTTGTTGCCGCCGGCCTTGCGCTGACGACCGCCGGGTGCGCGCAGGAAGAGGCGCAGTTGCAGGTGACAGACGCCTGGGTGCGCATCTCGCCGGTCGCGTCCAACCCGTCCGCCGGCTATTTCACCGTCAAGGGCGGTGAAAAGGCCGTGCAGCTGATCGGTGTCAGCTCCCCGGTCGCGATCCGCACCGAAATGCATGAAACCATGGCCGATCATGGCAGCGGTGACGGCAACGGCCATGGCATGACGATGATGAAGCCGGTGACCAGCGTGCCGGTGCCGGCGCGCGGCAGCGTCGAGTTTGCGCCGGGCGGACGCCATGCGATGTTCTGGAACATCAATCCGGGCATCGTGCCGCCGCGCACCATGCCGCTCGTCTTCACCTTTTCAGACGGCACCCAGATCGAGGTGGCAGCCCGCACCGTCGCGGTGGGTGCGCCCGCACCCAAGTGACCGGCGGGCGCCAGGGGCGATGATCCGCGCGGCGATGATCCGCGCGGCGCTGGTCCGCCGGGCGCAGACCGGCGGCAGGCCGCTAACCGGTGGCGAGGTCGATCTCGCGCGGTCGATGTTCGGCGATGCGCTGGATTATGCGCCGGTGCGCGTCCACCGGCGCTGCTGGTGGCCGCTACAACCGCGCCGGGTGGTGATGGCCCCCGATGGCGCGATCTGGTTCCATCCCGAAAGCCCCGATTATCACGCCGATTTCAGCGCCGCACCGCGCGCGGCGCAGGGGCTGTTCATCCATGAACTGGTGCATGTCTGGCAGCACCAGACCGGCCTGTTCCTGCCCTGGCGGCGGCACCCCTTCTGCCGCTACGCCTATCGGCTGGAGCCGGGCCGGCCATTCCATCGTTATGGCATCGAGCAGCAGGCGGAGATTGTCCGCCACGCCTTTCTGGTTTCAGGAGCCGCGCCTCCGGGCCGGGGCAGCGAAGACGCGCTGCGCCTTGCCGCCCTGCTGCCCTTCGGCACCCGCGCGGGCTAAATCATTTTCGTGCAAATCCCCTAGGCGGCGGCGATGATCGGCACGAAATCCGCCGCCTTCAGGCTCGCCCCGCCGACCAGCGCGCCATCGACATCGGGCAGGCCAAGCAGCTCGGCGGCGTTCGACGGCTTGACCGACCCGCCATAGAGAATCCGCACGCCCTCGGCTTCCGTGCCGAGCAGCGCGCGCAGCCCCGCACGGATGCTGGCGTGCATCGCGGCGACGTCATCGGGGGTCGGCGTGCGGCCGGTGCCGATCGCCCAGACCGGTTCATAGGCGATGACCAGACGCTCGGCGCGCGCGCCCGCCGGCACCGATCCGGTCAGCTGCGCCGACACGACATCCTCGGCACGCCCGGCATCGCGCTCGGCCTCGGTCTCGCCGACGCACAGGATCGCGGTCATCCCGGCGGCCATCACCGCTTCGGCCTTGGCCTGCACCTCGGCATCGGTTTCGTGCTGGTCGGCGCGCCGCTCGCTATGGCCGACAATCGCCAGCTTCGCCCCGGCCTCGACCAGCATCGGGGCGGACACGCAGCCGGTGTGCGCGCCGCTCGCCCGCTGATGGCAGTCCTGCGCGCCGATGGGCAGCGCCGTGCGCGCCGCCGCCGCCGCGATCAGCGTGAAGGGCGGGCAGATGGCGACATCGACGCCGGGATGGGCAGCCGCGGCCGCCGCAATCGCGTCCAGCTCGGCCAGCGCCGCCAGATCGCCGTTCATCTTCCAATTGCCCGCAACCAGCTTGCGCCGCGCCGTCGTTCCGCTCGTCATCTGCCCTGGCTTTCCCTCAGCTCGATCTCCGGCCTGCCCGGTAGAGGATCGCGGGCAGGCCGCGCAACCATCCTCAACCGCCAGCCGCCGATGCGCGCGATGCTTGTCCCGCTGCGCGACAATGCCTAAAGCCCTTGCCCTGCACCGGGGCGCGTGTCCCGGCGCGTCCGTTCGTCCTGCCCATTTCTGTTGCGGAACATCGATGCTCAACGCGCTTCGCAGTCTGTCCAAATCCAAGTTCGGCGTCGTGCTGCTTGGGCTGTTCCTTGCCGCGATTGCCGCCGGCTTCGTCCTTGCCGATATCCAGAATGTCGGTGTGCCGGGCAGCGCGACCGGCGACAATGCGGCGCGGGTCGGGCGGACGTCGATCAGCCAGGCCGATCTGCGCCAGCGCGTCCAGCGCGCCTATGAGGCGGCGCGGCGGCAGGACCCGGCGCTGACCATCCAGACCTTCGTCGCCCAGGGCGGCGTGGAGGCGGTGCTCAACCGGATGATCGACGATCTGGTGATCGAACAATTTGCGCGCGGCGCGGGCATGGGCGTCAGCCGCAAGCTCGAAGACGGGCTGATCGCGGGCGCGCAGGCGTTTCGCGGCCTCGACGGCCGGTTCGACCAGTCGCAATATGAAGCGTTCCTCGCCCGCGAAGGGCTGAACGAAAAGCAGGTGCGCGCCGATATTGCCCGCGACCTCTATTCCAACCAGCTGATCGTGCCCGCGGCCGGCGGCACGCGCGCGCCGCTCGGCCTTGCGCTGCCCTATGCCTCGATGCTGCTCGAACAGCGGCGCGGCCAGGCGCTGTTCGTGCCCACGGCGGCGTTCGCGCCCAAGGCCCCGGCCGAGGCCGAGCTGACCGCTTATTACCGGCAGAATATCGGCCGCTACACCATCCCCGAACGCCGCGTGCTGCGCTATGCGGTGATCGAACGCGCCGCCCTTGCCGTGCCCGCGCCCACCGATGCCGAAATCGCCAAGGCCTATGACGCCGCCAAGG
>DBAW01000184.1 GCA_002291855.1 Sphingomonas sp. UBA1000 | reverse complement strand
ACCGCCTGGGCGACGGCGACATAGGTCTTGCCGGTGCCCGCCGGGCCGAGCGCGAAGATGATGTCGTCGCGCGCCAGCGCCTCCATATAGCGGATCTGGGTCGTCGAACGCGGGACGATCGTTTTCTTGCGGGTGCGGATCATCACCTGCGGCGGCTGGCTGACATCGGCGCGGATGATGCCGTCGAGCGTCGGTTCGGCCGACATGGCGATCACCGCGTCGAGCGTGCCGGCGTCGATTTCCTCGCCGCGCAGGATGCGGTTGTAGAGCCCGGTCAGCACGTCGCGTGCGCGGGCGATCGCCTCCGCCTCGCCCTCGAGCTGGAGCTTGTTGCCGCGCGCGGCGATGTAGACGCCGAGCCGGTTTTCGATGGCGACGAGATTCTGGTCATAATGGCCGAACAGCTGGCCAAGGAGCTGGGGCCGGTCGAACACGACTTCGATGCGGCTGCGGTCGCCCGGGCGGGCGGGGGCGGGCTTACGCGACATGCCTCTCCTGTGCGGTCAAGCGGCCTCTTTCTGCGCGACAACGCCCGACAGGCTGTTCGGCCCCGCCGCGCTGATCCGCACATCGACAAGGTCGCCGATTGCGCCCTGTTCGACAACCACCGATTGCAGCCAGGGCGATTTGCCGATCAGCTGCCCCGGATGGCGGCCGGCGCGTTCCAGCAGCACCGTCATGTCGCGGCCGACGCTGGCCAGGTTGAACGCATGCTGCTGCTGGCCGATCAGCGCCTGCAACCGCTTCAGCCGTTCATCCATCACCTGCGCGTCGACCTGCCCGTCCATCGTCGCGGCCGGCGTGCCCGGGCGCGGCGAATATTTGAACGAAAATGCCTGCGAATGGCCGATGCGTTCGATGATCTTCAGCGTCGCGTCGAAATCGGCATCGGTCTCGCCGGGGAAGCCGACGATGTAATCGCCCGAAATCGCAATGTCGGGGCGCGCGGCGCGCATCCGGTCGATCAGCCGCAAATAGCTGTCGGCATCATGGCTGCGGTTCATCGCCTTCAGGATGCGGTCGCTGCCCGATTGCACCGGCAGGTGCAGGAACGGCATCAGCTTGTCGATGTCGCGGTGCGCGGCGATCAGCCCGTCATGCATGTCGTTGGGATGGCTGGTCGTGTAGCGGATGCGCGCCAGCCCCGGCAGGGCGGCTATCGCCTCGATCAGATCGTGCAGATAGCGCCCGTCATGCGCCCAGGCGTTGACGTTCTGGCCGAGCAGCGTGATCTCGCGCGCGCCGGCATCGACCAGCGCACGCGCCTCGTCCATGATCTGGCCCCACGGGCGCGACACTTCGGCGCCGCGCGTATAGGGCACGACGCAATAGGTGCAGAATTTGTCGCAGCCTTCCTGCACGGTCAGGAAGGCGCTGGGCGCGGCGCGGCGCGCGCGGCCGGGCAGTGCGCCGAATTTCGATTCGGCGGGCATGTCGGTATCGACCGCATGGCCGCCGGCCAGGGCGGTGTCGATCAGGCCGGGCAGGCGGTGATAGGCCTGCGGGCCGACGACGATGTCCACGTCGCGCGTGCGGCGGCGAATCTCCTCGCCCTCGGCCTGGGCAACGCAGCCGGCGACCGCGACCAGCGGGCGGCTGCCATCCTCGCGGCGCAGGCGGCCGACCTCGGAATAGACTTTTTCCGACGCCTTTTCACGGATGTGGCAGGTGTTGAGGACGACCAGATCGGCATCCGCGCCCTCGGCCGCCGGCGTCAGGCCGCGCGCGGCCAGCATTTCGGCCATGCGCTCGCCGTCATAGACGTTCATCTGGCAGCCAAAGGATTTGACGCGGTAGGTGGACGGGGTGGGCCTGGTCATGATCGGCCGCCCTATACAGGCGGGAGGGCATGGGCGGAAGCCGCCAGGATTCGCCGCCGCGCCTCGGTCGCCACCGCCTTGCGATCGCTCAGCTGGGCCGGATCGAACGGATCGAGGCACGACAGGCGCACGGTAAAGCGCCCCGGCCGGGTCAGCACCCGCCAGGCATTGGCCGGGGCCGGTTCGTCGCCCACCCAGGCCAGATGCCGCGCCGCGCCATAATCGAGGAACAGCGGCTGGACGCGGATCGCGCGCGGCGGCGGCGCGACGACTTCGAGCAGCGCCGGCTTGAACGGCAGCAGCGTCACCCCGTCGCTGGTCGTGCCTTCGGGAAAGATCGCAATCGCCTGATGCCGGGCGAGCGCCGCGCGCACCGCGCCGACCTGCCCATGCACGCCCAGCCGGTTGCCGCGGTCGACGAACACCGTGTTGTTGAGCGCGGCGAGCCAGCCGATCAGCGGCCAGGACCGAAGCCCGTCCATCGCCACGAACGCGGTGCCGGTCGCCCCGGCGATGATCGGGATGTCGAGCCAGCTCAGATGGTTGGCGACGAACAGCACATCGCGGTCGAGCGGCCGGCCATGGCGCTCCACGCGCACGCCGCAGATCGCCGCCACCGCCGCCAGAAACCGGCGCGGCCAGGCCGAGCGCTGCCTGAGCGCACGGGTCGCGCCATGGGCGGCAACGCAAAGGGCGCAGACCAGCACCAGCAGCGCGAGCCGCGCGACCGCGCGCAGGGTGCCGGCCGGATCAGCGCGCATGCGCCGGGCGGCAGGGGCGGGGATGACAGGGGGCGGCCGGGCGCGTGCGCCGGCGCGGATCAGCTTTTGG
>DBAW01000143.1:8103-13456 GCA_002291855.1 Sphingomonas sp. UBA1000 | reverse complement strand
GCCGAACAGCGTGCCCTGCGGGCCGCGCAGCACTTCGAGCCGGTCGACATCGACCAGTTCCTGAAAGGCTTCGCCCGACCGCGCGAGCACGACGCCGTCAAGCACGGTCGACACCGACGGCTCGCCGGCGATCGAGAAGGTCGAGGTGCCGACGCCGCGCAGGAACAGCGACTGGTTGAGCGTCGTGCCCGACTTCAGAAAGTTGAACGACGGGATCAGATTGACCGCGCCTTCAAGGTTGACGCGCCCCTGCGCCTCCAGCGCATTGCCGCTGAGCACGGTGATCGCGACCGGCACGTCCTGCAGACGTTCGGAGCGCAGCTGTGCGGTCACGACGATATCGGCCGGTTCGGACGCGGCGGCCTGTTCGGGCGCGCCATCCTGAGCGGCGTTCTGGGCATAAGCCGGGCTGGCGGCGGCGAGCGCGATAAGGCTGGAGGTCAACCAGACAGATTTCATTGCGATTTCCCCTCGGACAGACGTCGCCGCTTTTTTTGGCAGCGTTGTCATAAATGCTAAGCAGAAATCAGGATTGCGGGAAAGGGGATCGCGGGTCAGCAAAGCATTTGTTTGGCGGGGCGTTGCGCGGCTGCATCACCCAGGGCAGCCGGCACCGGGGCGTGAACCCCGGCACCGGCCCCTATTCGCTCAGCCGGCCTGTTCGGTTAGCCGCGCAGTTCGGCCAACTCGACGACGCGCTTTTCGCGCGCGCTCAGTTCCGCCGCCGCGCCGATCTCGACCGCGCGCAGCCCGTCTTCGGCCGACACGATCACCGGCCCCTGCCCGCGCACCGCCGCATTGAACGCCTGATGCTGATAATAGGTCGAGCCATGATGCTGCCCGGCCTTGAGCGCGGTTTCATCGACCGGCACGGTTTCGCGCGTCGCCTGTTTGGGGTTCATGAAGCCGGTGCGCGGCGAATGGACGATCACGCTTTCGGGGATCAGCACATCGAGGCGCGCCTTGTCGCCCACCGCGGTGATTTCTTCCTGATTCTCGGCCCCGTCGGCGAACATGCACAGATCAAGCATCGCACGCACGCCATTGTCGAAATCGACGACGGTGTAGCTGTTGTCGATGATGTCGGGTTTTTCCCCGCCATAACTTTCGTCCTGATGATTGACGTCCATCGCCCCCGAACAATAGACGCGAACCGCCTCGGCACGCACGATCAGCCGCATCAGATCGAAGAAATGGCAGCATTTCTCGACCATCGTGCCGCCGGTATTGCGGCTGAACCGGTTCCAGTCGCCAACCTTCGGCAGGAACGGAAACCGGTGCTCGCGGATCGACAGCATCTGCAGCCGGCCGATGCGCCCGCCATGCACCTGCTCGATGAACCGCGCGGCCGGCGGCATGAAGCGATATTCCATCGCCGTCCAGAACAGATGGTCGCGCGCCGCGGCCCGCTCCGCCACCCAGCGCGCATCGGCCACGGTGGTCGCCAGCGGCTTTTCGCACAGGATGTGGACGGGCAGGTCCATCAACGGCTCCAGCACCGCCCGGTGCGTGTAATTGGGTGACGCGATGATCACCGCATCGACCGCGCCCGAACGCACCATCTCCTCGCCCGACGCAAACTGCTTCGGCTCCGACCAGCCGGCAGCGGCGTCGCGCGCCCAGCCGAGCGAGGTGTCGACCGGATCGGTGATCGCGGTCAGCTCGGCGCCCGGCGTCACGCGCAGATTCTGGATGTGTTCGACGCCCATCATTCCGGTGCCGATCAATCCGTAGCGAACCCTGCTTCCCATTTCCTCTCCCTTCGTGTCATATGACAACGATGACATACCTTCCCTTCTCACCCGATCCGCGCCCGCTCGGCAAGAGCGGGATCATGGTTTCCCCGCTTGCGTGGGGGATGTGGCGCTTTGCCGGCGACGATGTCGCCGCCGCGCAGGCCAAGGTCGAAGCAGCCCTCGCCGCCGGCGTCACGCTGTTCGACACCGCCGATATCTACGGCCCCGACAATGGCGAGCCGTTTGGCGCGGCGGAAGCCCTGCTGGGCCGCGTGTTCGCGGCGTCGCCGGGCCTGCGCGACCGGATGGTGCTCGCCACCAAGGGCGGCATCGTGATCGGCACGCCTTATGATTCGAGCGCCACCTATATCGGCGCTGCGATCGACGCGTCGCTGAAGCGTCTGGGCGTCGAGCGGGTCGAACTGTGGCAGATCCACCGCCCCGACATCCTCACCCATCCGCAGGAAGTGGCCCGCGCGCTCGAGGCCGCCCATGCCGCCGGCAAGATCATGGCCGTCGGCGTGTCGAACTTCACCCCGGCCCAGACACAGGCGCTCCAGCATTTCCTGCCGGTGCCGATTGCCGCGACCCAGCCCGAATTCTCGGCGCTCGCGCTCGATCCGCTGCGCACCGGGCTGTTCGATCAGGCGATGACGATGGGGCTGACGCCGCTGGCCTGGTCGCCGCTTGGCGGCGGCCGCATCGCGACGCCCGGCAATGCCCGCGAACGGGCGGTTGCCGATCTGCTGGATGCCAAGGCGGCGGCGCACGGCGTCGGGCGCGGCGCGGCGGCGCTCAGCTGGATCATGGCCCATCCGGCGCGGCCGATCCCGATTGTCGGCACCCAGCGGGTCGAGCGGATCGCGGAGATCCCGGACGCGCTCAAGCCGCGCTGGACGCGGGCCGAATGGTATGCCGTGCTCGAAGCATCGATGGGAGAGAGACTGCCGTGAAACCCTGCGAAATCAGCTGGTTCTCAGCGCTTTGTGACGATGATTACGAGTTTCTGGGGGTTCCCGATCCCAAGCTCGCATCGAGCTGGGAACATTGCCGCGACATCGTTCTGCAGGCCGAAAGCGGCGGCTTCGACAATATCCTGCTGCCCTCGGGCTATACGCTCGGCATCGACACCACGGCCTTTGCCGCGGCGATCGCGACGCTGGTCAAGCGCATCAGGCTGCTGATGGCGGTGCGCGTCGGCGAAAGCTGGCCGCCCCAGCTCGCCCGGCAGATCGCCACCATCGACCGCATTCTGGGCGGGCGGCTGACGGTCAACATCATCTCGTCGGACCTGCCGGGGGAAACGCTGCCGTCGGCGCCGCGCTATCAGCGCTGTGTCGAGGTGATGCAGATCCTGAAGACGCTGCTCAACGGCCAGCCGCTCGACCATCAGGGCGAGTTCTACAAGATCGCCATCGATCCGCCGCGCATCGGCACCGTGTCGGGCAAATGCCCACCGCTCTATTTCGGCGGCCTGTCGCCCGATGCGCGCGATGCGGCGGCACGGGCGGCCGATGTTTATCTGATGTGGCCGGATACCGAGGCCAATGTGCAGGCGATCATCGCCGACATGACGGCGCGGGCCGCCGCCTATGGCCGCACGCTGCGCTTTGGCTATCGCGCCCATGTCATCGTGCGTGAAAGCGAGGACGAAGCACGCGCCTATGCCCGGCGGCTGCTGTCGCGCCTCGATGCCGAAACGGGCGCGGCGATCCGGCAGAAATCGCTCGATTCGGCGTCGGTCGGCGTGACCGCGCAGGCGATGCTGCGCGAAGGCGCCGATGATGAGGGCTTTGCCGAACCGCAGCTGTGGACCGGCATCGGCCGTGCCCGCTCGGGCTGCGGCGCGGCGATTGTCGGCGATCCCGATCAGGTGCTCGCCAAGCTTGAACGCTATCGCGCGCTCGGCATCGAGGCGTTCATCCTGTCGGGCTATCCGCACGCCGCCGAGGCCGATCTGTTTGCCCGGCATGTGCTGCCACGCATCGATCACGCGCCGCTCGGCTGAGCTGACCCCACGCTGTTTCGTGAGCGGCCCGGACGCCCAGTGCGTCCGGGCTGCTTGGCATTTCGGCGCGCGCACCGCGCCTGCGCAACCGCTTGTTAAGCACCTTGGCGGCAAGATCGGGCGATAACGGCCTTGTGCGGACATAAAGATATCTTTATGTCCTGAAACGTGGACCGGCTCATCGAAATCTTCCGCGCGCTTGGCGACCCGACGCGGCTGCGCATCTTCGCGCTGCTGCGGGCGATGGAGCTGTCGGTCGGCGAACTCGCGCAGGTGCTGGGGCAAAGCCAGCCGCGCGTGTCGCGCCATGTCCGCATCCTTGCCGATGCCGGGCTGACCGTGCGGCGGCGCGAGGGCAGCTGGGTGTTCCTTGCCCTTGCCGAGGACATTCATGTCGCCCCCCTGCTCGCGGCCATCGACCGCGCGACCGGCGAATGGGCGGACGAGGATGCGCAGCGGCTGGCCGCGGTCCGCGCCGACCGGGCGGAGGCGGCTTCGCGCTATTTCGCCGCCCGCGCCGAGGAATGGGATGCGATCCGCTCGCTCTACGCGCCCGAGGAAACCGTCGAGGCGGCGATGGCGGCGATGCTGGGCGATGCGCCGATCGGCCGGCTGGTCGATCTCGGCACCGGCACCGGCCGGATGCTCGAGCTGTTCGGCGCACGTGCGGCCAAGGCGGTGGGGATCGACCGCAGTCCGGAAATGCTCCGCCTCGCCCGCGCCAAGCTGGCGGAAACGGTGCCGACCGCCGAGCTGCGTCAGGGCGATCTGACCGCGCTGCCGCTGGGCGAAGGGGTGGCCGACACCGTCATCCTGCATCAGGTGCTGCATTTCATGAGCCAGCCGGCCAGCGCCCTGGCCGAGGCCGCACGGCTGCTCGCCCCGGGCGGGCGGATGCTGATCGTCGATTTCGCACCACACGACCGTGAAGAGCTGCGCGCGCGCGACGCCCATGCCCGGCTCGGCTTTTCCGATGACCAGATCGCCGGCTGGCTGGCGGCGGCGGGCCTTGCGCTCGGCCGCACCGACACGCTCGACGGCGGAGAACTGACCGTCAAACTCTGGCTGGGGCACCGCCCCGGAATGATCCAGGAGATCGCCGCATGACCCCCTCCCTCGCCCAGCTCGAAGAGGCGCGCCGCGCCCTTGATGCGCCGTTGTTCGCCGATCTTTCGGGCGATATCGGCGTGTCGTTCGAGTTTTTCCCGCCCAAGACCGAGAAAATGGATGCCCAGCTGTGGGAGGCGGTGCAGACGCTCGCCCCGCTCGGCCCGCGGTTCGTGTCGGTGACCTATGGTGCCGGCGGCTCGACCCGTGAGCGCACCCATGCCACGGTTGCGCGCATCGTCCGCGAAACCTCGCTCGCTGCCGCCGCGCACCTGACCTGTGTCGAGGCAACGCGCGAGGAGATTGACGCCATCGCCCAGGAATATTGGGCGGCGGGCGTGCGCCACATCGTCGCGCTGCGCGGCGATCCGCCGGTCGCGGGCCAGGGCTTTGCCCCCCATCCCGGCGGCTATGCGAGCGCGGCCGAGCTGGTCGCGGGGCTGAAGCGGCTGCACCCGTTCGAGATTTCGGTCGCCGCCTATCCCGAGGCGCATCCCGAGGC
>DBAW01000143.1:0-7689 GCA_002291855.1 Sphingomonas sp. UBA1000 | reverse complement strand
GCCAGTTCTTCTTCTCGCCCGACTGTTTCTTCCGCTTCCGCGACAGGGCGGCGGCGCGCGGCGTGACGGCGGAGATCGTGCCCGGCATCCTGCCGGTGTCGAACGTCGCCCAGACGCGCCGTTTCGCCGCCCAGTGCGGGGCGACCATCCCCGGCTGGATGGACCGGCTGTTCGAGGGGCTGGACGATCTGCCGGCCGCGCGCCAGCTGGTGGCCGCCACCATCGCGGCAGAGCTGTGCCGGCGGCTTTATGCCGGCGGTGTGCGCGATTTCCATTTCTACACCCTCAACCGCGCCGAACTGGCTTATGCGATCTGTCATATGCTGGGGGTGCGCGGCGGCACGCAGGCGGCGGAGAAGGCGGCATGATCACGGCATCCGAGGCCGCACGGCGGCTGCGCGAGGAAGCGCGGACCCGCATTCTGCTGACCGACGGCGCGTTCGGCACGATGATCCAGTCCTATCGGCTGACCGAGGCCGATTATCGCGGCGGGCTGACGCTCGGCCATGACCAGAAGGGCAATAACGACCTGCTGGCGCTCACCTGCCCGCATGTGGTGGCGGAAATCACCGAGGCCTATCTGGCCGCCGGGTCCGACATCGTGTCGACCAACACCTTCAACGCCAACACGATCAGCCAGGCCGATTATGGTGCCGAGCATCTGGTGCGCGACATCAACCTTGCCTCGGCGCAGATCGCGCGCGACGCCGCCCGCACGGCCGAGGCGGCGGACGGGCGGCCGCGCTTCGTCGCCGGGGCGCTGGGGCCGACCAACAAGACGCTGTCGCTGTCGCCCGACGTCAATGATCCGGGCTATCGCGCCATCGGCTTTGACGAGCTGAAGCAGGTGTATCGCGAGCAGACCGATGCTCTGCTCGACGGCGGGGTGGATTTCATCCTGATCGAAACGATCTTCGACACGCTCAATGCCAAGGCGGGGATCATGGCGGTGCTCGAAGCCGGCATGACGCGGGGCATCGAGGTGCCGCTGATGATCAGCTTCACCGTCACCGACATGTCCGGGCGCAACCTGTCGGGCCATTCGGTCGAAAGCTTCTGGGCGTCGGTGCGCCATGCCCGGCCGCTCACCATCGGGCTGAACTGTTCGTTCGGCGCGCCGCAGCTGCGCCCGCATGTCGCCGCGCTCAATCCGGTCGCCGACACGCTGATGATGGTCTACCCCAATGCCGGCCTGCCCAATGATCTGGGGCAATATGACGAGGCCCCCGAAACCACGGCCGGCTTCATCGGCGACTGGGCGAAGGAAGGGCTGATCAACATCGTCGGCGGCTGTTGCGGCACCACGCCCGACCATATCGCGCAGATGGCGCGCGCGGTCGCCGGCCATGCCCCCCGCGCCGTCCCCGCGCCGCGGCGGCAGACGATGCTGGCCGGGCTGGACACGTTCCTGGTCCCGGCATGACCGCCCAGGCGCCGCGCTGGCGCATCCGCAGTGCCGGGGCCGACGATGCCGCCATGCTCGCGCTGATCGGCAGCGCGGCGTTTCTGGACGGCTTTGCCGGCGTGCTGCCCGGGGCGGCGATCGTCGCGCACAGCGCGCGGGCGAACAGTGCGGATGCCTTTGCCGCGATGCTCGGCAGCGGCGGCCGTGCCTGGCTGGGGCTGGCCGAGCCGGGCGACGCCCCCGTCGGCTATGCGCTGCTGATGCCGCCCGACATTCCCGGCGCGGTGCCGGGCGATATCGAGCTGCGCCGCATCTACACGCTCAGCCGCTTTCACGGCACCGGCCTTGGCCCGGCGCTGATGGACGCAGCGATCGACGCTGCCACCGCCGGGGCCGCGCCGGGCGCGCGGCTGCTGCTCGGCGTTCACACCGGCAATGCCCGCGCCCGCGCTTTCTACACCCGGCACGGCTTCACGCAGATCGCCACCCGCCAGTTCGATGCCGGCGGCACGATCTGCGACGATGTCGTGCTCGCCCGCCCGCTCGACACCAACCGCTAACCGCCAAAAGCTGGACACACCAAGCCCCCATGTCTGCCACCGGACCCTCCGCCATCTTCGTCAATATCGGCGAGCGCACCAACGTCACCGGATCGGCGGCGTTCAAGAAACTGATCATGGCCGGCGACTATCCGCGCGCGGTCGAGGTCGCGCGCCAGCAGGTCGAAAACGGCGCGCAGATCATCGACGTCAACATGGATGAAGGGCTGCTCGACGCCGAACTGGCGATGACCACCTTTCTGAAGCTGATCGCCGCCGAGCCGGACATTGCCCGTGTGCCGGTGATGATCGACAGTTCCAAATGGTCGGTGATCGAGGCCGGGCTGAAATGCGTGTCGGGCAAGCCGATCGTCAACTCGATCTCGATGAAGGAAGGCGAAGCGCCCTTCCTCGATCAGGCGCGGCGGATCATGGCCTATGGCGCCGCTGTCGTCGTGATGGCGTTCGACGAGGTCGGTCAGGCCGACACCTGCGCGCGCAAGGTCGAGATCTGCGAGCGTGCCTATAAGCTGCTGACCGGCATCGGCTTTCCCCCCGAAGACATCATCTTCGATCCCAACATCTTCGCGGTCGCGACCGGGATTGACGAGCATCGCCGCTACGCCATCGACTTCATCGAGGCGACGCGCGAGATCAAGGCCCGCTGCCCGCACGTCCATATCTCGGGCGGCGTCTCCAACCTGTCGTTCAGCTTTCGCGGCAACGAGCCCGTGCGCCGCGCGATGCACAGCGTGTTCCTCTACCACGCCATTCAGGCGGGGATGGACATGGGCATCGTGAATGCCGGGCAGCTCGACGTTTACGACGCCATCGACCCCGAACTGCGCGACGCGTGCGAGGATGTGATCTGGGACCGGCGCGACGATGCCACCGAAAGGCTGATCGCGCTTGCCGAGAAATATCGCGGCGGCGACGCCGTGGCCGAAAAACAGGCCGAGGAATGGCGCAGCTGGCCGGTTGCCCGGCGGCTCGAACATGCGCTGGTCAAGGGCATCGACGCCCATGTCGTCGACGATACCGAAGAGGCGCGCCAGGCCTTTGCCCGCCCCATCGAGGTGATCGAAGGCCCGCTGATGGACGGGATGAATGTCGTCGGCGACCTGTTCGGCGCGGGCAAGATGTTCCTGCCCCAGGTCGTCAAATCGGCCCGGGTGATGAAAAAGGCGGTCGCCCATCTGCTGCCCTATATCGAAGCGGAAAAGGACGCGGATGCCAAGGGCAAGGGCCGGATCGTGCTCGCCACCGTCAAGGGCGATGTCCATGACATCGGCAAGAACATCGTCGGCGTCGTGCTCCAGTGCAACGGGTTCGAGGTGATCGATCTGGGCGTGATGGTGCCCTGGCCCCGCATCCTCGAAGCCGCGAACGAGAATGATGCCGACATGATCGGCCTGTCCGGGCTGATTACCCCGTCGCTCGACGAAATGGTGACGGTGGCCGAGGAAATGCAGCGCGCCGGCATGAAGATGCCGCTGCTGATCGGCGGGGCGACCACGTCCAAGGTCCATACCGCGCTGCGCATCGATCCCGCCTATCAGGGGCCGGTCATCCATGTGCTCGACGCCAGCCGCGCGGTCGGCGTCGCCTCGGCACTGGTCAGCGACACCCAGGCGGAGCCGTTCATCGGCCGCACCGCCGAGGATTATGCCGCCGTGCGCGCCGCGCGCGAGGGCAAGGGCCAGAACGAGCTGCTGCCGATCGCCGAAGCGCGCGCGCGCGGCATGACCATCGATCCCGCGCTCAAGCCGCCCGCGCCGCGCCAGCCGGGCGTGCATGTGTTCGACGACTGGTCGCTCGAACATCTGCGCGGGTTCATCGACTGGACGCCGTTTTTCCGCGCGTGGGAACTGGCGGGCAATTTCCCGGCGATCCTTGACGACGAGATTGTCGGGGACAGCGCACGCAGCCTGTTTGCCGATGCGCAGAAGATGCTCGACACCATCATCGCCGAAAAATGGCTGACCGCGCGCGGCGTCGCGGCGCTGTGGCCGTGCGCGCGGCATGGCGACGATGTGCTCGTCTATCCCGACGGCCACCGGCCGGGGGCAGGTGCGGCCCCGCCCGAACGCGCGGTCGTGCTGCCGTTCCTGCGCCAGCAAATGGCCAAGAACACGGCCAAGCCCAATATGTGCCTCGCCGATTTCATCGACACCGCCGATGACTGGCTGGGCGGCTTCACCGTCGCCATTCACGGCATCGATCCGCATATCGCGCGGTTCAAGGCGGCGCATGACGATTATCAGGACATTCTGCTCAAGGCGCTGGCCGACCGGCTGGCCGAGGCCTTTGCCGAGGCGCTGCACAGCCATGTCCGCACGACCTTGTGGGGCTATGCGCCCGACGAGCAGCTGACCAACGAGGCGCTGATCCGCGAGCAATATCGCGGCATCCGCCCGGCCCCCGGCTATCCGGCCTGCCCGGATCACAGCCTGAAGCCGATCCTGTTCGACATGCTGGGCGGCACGCCGGCCGGCGCGACGCTGACCGAGAGCTTTGCGATGCTGCCGACGGCGGCGGTTTCGGGCTTCTATTTCGGCCATCCGCAATCGGCCTATTTCGGCGTCGCGCGGATCGGACAGGACCAGCTGGCCGATTATGCGCCGCGGCGCGGGGTCAGCCTCGATCAGGCGCAGCGCTGGCTACGGCCCAATCTCGACTGACCCCGGCCGGCAAACCGGCCGCCGCGCGGGGGGACGACGCGGCGGCCGGTCGCGAAGACCAGAAGCGGATCAGCCGCGCAGGAAGCGCTGAAGCTCGTCCTGGCTCACGCTCTTGCTGCGGTCGGCATCGGCCTGCGCGAACGCCGCATTGGCCCAGGCGCTGACGTCCGCAACCGGCTGCGGCGCGGGTGCCTTTTCGCGCAGCGCGACCATCCATTTGGTGAACTCGGCCTTGGACAGGCTGCCGCTGCGGTCGGCGTCATAGGTCGCCCATTCGGCGGCGACCGTCGCCGCGACCGGATCGGCGGCGGTGCCGGGCTGCGGATCGGTCTGCGCCGACATGCTCTGGTCAGCCGTGCCCTGGCTCGTACCGTCCGTTCCGGTCGGCATTCCCGTCGATGCGGGCGGCACGGCTGGGGCGGTGTGGGTCGTCTGGTCCGTCGGCGCCGGCGTCGCCGGGCTGGTCGCCTGGGGTGCTCCGGCGGTGGTTGCACCCTGCGCCGCGGCCGGAGCCGCGATCAGGGCCGCGCTCGCAAGCATAAGGCTTTTCAACATGATAAGCTCCTGGATAGCATAAGGTTTGGCTGATCAACCGCAGACGTGAACGCCATCCGGGTTCCAGCCGTTCCGCCCCCGGGGCATTTGCCGCCCCTGCCCGTCCCTGCTATCGCGCGGCTCGTCGTGAGTCCGTGCGACCCGCGCGACGAACCGTTCGACGCTGCCCGCAACCAGCAACCAGAGACATGCCATGATCCCCCGCTATTCCCGGCCCGAAATGGTCGCCATCTGGGCGCCCGAAACCCGTTTCCAGATCTGGTTCGAAATCGAGGCCCATGCCCTTGATGCGATGGCCGAGCTGGGCATCGTGCCGCGCGCGGCGGCGGAGAAGGTGTGGGCTGCCCATGCCGCCCAGCCGCCGTTCGACATTGCGCGCATCGACGCCATCGAGGCGGAGACCAAGCATGACGTGATCGCCTTCCTCACCCATGTCGCCGAACGCACCGGCGAGGAGGCGCGCTTCCTGCATCAGGGCATGACCAGTTCGGACGTGCTCGACACCTGCCTTGCCGTGCAGCTCAAGCGCGCGGCCGATCTGCTGATCGCCGATCTCGATGCGCTGCTGGCGGTGCTCAAGCGCCGCGCCTTCGAGCATAAGCTGACCCCGACCATCGGGCGCAGCCACGGCATCCATGCCGAGCCGGTGACCTTCGGGCTGAAGCTTGCCCAGGCCTATGCCGAGTTTGCGCGCAACCGCGCCCGGCTGGTTGCGGCGCGCGACGATGTCGCCACCTGCGCGATTTCGGGCGCGGTCGGCACCTTCGCCAATATCGATCCCCGCGTGGAAGCGCATGTCGCCGACAAGATGGGCCTGACGATCGAGCCGGTATCGACCCAGGTGATCCCGCGCGACCGCCATGCGATGTTCTTTGCCACGCTGGGCGTCATCGCCTCGTCGGTCGAGCGGCTGGCGACCGAGGTGCGCCATCTGCAGCGCACCGAGGTGCTGGAGGCGGAGGAATATTTCTCGCCGGGCCAGAAAGGCTCGTCGGCGATGCCGCACAAGCGCAATCCGGTGCTGACCGAAAATCTGACCGGCCTTGCCCGCATGGTGCGCGGCTATGTCACCCCCGCGCTCGAAAATGTCGCGCTGTGGCATGAACGCGACATCAGCCATTCGTCGGTCGAACGGATGATCGGCCCCGATGCGACGGTGACGCTCGATTTCGCGCTCGCCCGGCTGACCGGGGTGATCGACAAGCTGCTCGTCTATCCCGAGCGGATGGCGCGCAATATGAACCGCATGGGCGGCCTTATCCATTCGCAGCGCGTACTACTGGCGCTCACCCAGGCCGGGGCATCGCGCGAGGATGCCTATCGCCTTGTCCAGCGCAACGCGATGAAGGTGTGGGAATCGGATGGCGCGCTGTCGCTCGAAGAGCTGCTCAAGGCCGATCCGGACGTCACCGCCCGGCTGTCGCCCGACGAAATCGCCGCGCGGTTCGACCTCGATTATCATCTGAAGCACGTCGACACGATCTTCGCGCGCGTCTTCGGCGCGGCGTGACGCAAAAACAGCCGCCGGTGCGCCCGGCGGCTGTTTTTTAGGAGCGGCGCTCGCTGGTGTGTTTGTTGCGCGCCTCTCGGCGCGGGGGCGGCACCGGCCCGCAGGCGCTTATCATTCCCCCGACCACATCGCCTTGAGCTTGTCGAAAAAGCCGTGGCTCTGCGGGCATTCCTCGCCGGTTTCGGTGGCGCGGAATTGTTCCAGCAGCTCGCGCTGCTTGGCGTTGAGCTTGGTCGGTGTCTCGACCTCGACCTGGATGACCAGATCGCCCTGCCCGCGCCCGTTGAGCACCGGCATCCCCGCGCCGCGCTGACGGATCTGCTTGCCCGACTGGATGCCCGCCGGGATGCGGATCTCGTGGCGCTGCTTGTCGAGGCCGGGGACGACGATCGTGCCGCCCAGCGCCGCCGTCGTGAAGCTGATCGGCGCGCGCGCGAACAGCGTCGTGCCGTCGCGTTCGAAGATCGCGTGGCGGCGGACGTGCAGGAAGATGTAGAGGTCGCCGCACGGTGCGCCGCGCGCGCCGCATTCGCCCTCGCCGCTCAGCCTGATGCGGGTGCCGTCATCGACGCCGGGCGGGATGTTGACCGACAGCGTCTTCTGCTTGTCCACCCGACCTTCGCCATGACAGGTTTCGCACGGGTCGGCGATCACCTCGCCCATGCCGTGACAGGTCGGGCAGGTCCGCTCGACGACGAAGAACCCCTGTTGCGAGCGGATCTTGCCCATCCCGCCACAGGTGTTGCAGGCGCGCACGCCCGCCCCCGCCTTCGCGCCGGTGCCGGCGCAGGTGCCGCAGGCCGCCGAGACGTCGAGCGTCACGTCGGTTGTGGTGCCGTGATAGGCTTCTTCCAGCGTGATCTCGAGATCATAGCGCAGGTCGGCGCCGCGCCGCGGCTGACGGCCGCCGCGCTGCTGGCCGCCGCCGAAAATGCTCTCGAAGATATCGGCAAAGCCGTCAAAGCCCTGGCCGGGATGGAAGCCGCCACCCCGAGCGCC
>DBAW01000145.1 GCA_002291855.1 Sphingomonas sp. UBA1000 | reverse complement strand
GGATCAGCTGTTCAAGCGCCTGACGCAGCCGGTCGCCCATCCGGCGGACATGCGCCATGAACTCCGGCTCCAGAATCACGTCGAGCACCGCCTGACACGCCGCCATCGCCAGCGGGTTGCCGCCATAGGTCGAACCATGGGTGCCGGCCACCATGCCGCGCGCGGCATGTTCGGTCGCCAGGCACGCGCCGACCGGAAAGCCGCCGCCAATGCCCTTGGCGGTCGCCAGAATATCGGGGGTCACGCCATATTGTTCATAGGCATAAAGGCTGCCGGTGCGCGCCACGCCGCACTGCACCTCGTCCAGCACCAGCAACAGGCCATGTTCGTCGCAGATGCGCCGCAGCCCTTCCAGAAACTCTGGCGTGGCCGGGCGGATGCCCCCTTCGCCCTGCACCGGTTCGACAAGGAAGCCGGCGGTGGTGGCATCGACCGCCGCGGCCGCCGCCTCCAGATCGTTGAACGGCACGACCTTGAACCCGCCGAGCAGCGGTTCGAAGCCCGAACGCAGCTTTTCCTGATCGGTGGCGCTGATCGTCGCCATCGTCCGGCCGTGAAAGGCGTTGGAAAAGGTGATGAGCGTCGTGCGTTCCGGATTGCCGCCGACATGGTGGAAACGCCGTGCGGTCTTGATCGCGCATTCGAGCGCCTCAGCGCCCGAGTTGGTGAAGAACACCGTATCGGCAAAGCTGTTGTCGATCAGCCGCTGGGCCAGCGCCTCGCCCTGCGGGCTGCCATACAGGTTCGACACATGCATCAGCGTCGCGACCTGATCCTGAATCGTCTTGACCAGATGCGGATGACCATGGCCGAGCAGGTTGACGGCGATGCCGCTGGCGAAATCCAGATAGCGCTCGCCCTGCTCGCCGATCAGATAGCACCCCTCGCCGCGCACCGGTCGCACGCCGCAGCGCGGATAGACGGGCATGAGCGGGGTGATGGCCATCGTGACAGTCTCCACTGATCGGACCGGATGCCCGGTCGTAACGCAAAAAGGCGACCACCCGGTCGCCTTGCCGCCGATATAGGCACAGGGCGCAGGCCGGTCAACAAACCGGGGGCACCCGACAGCGACATGCCACAGGGAAAACGGGCACCGCGCCCCGGCCATAGGGCCGGGGCGCGGGCACCCGTCAGCATCGGCGATCCGTCACCAGCGGCGGACGTCGTCGTCGCGCTTCTGCCGCCAGACGCGGTTTTCGAGCACCGCGATGCGGCGGTTGAGATCCTGCCATTCGCGGCGGTCGAGGCCATTGAAGCTGTAGCGGCGTTCAAGCTGGGCGATGTCGTTCAGCTGGCCGCGCAGCCGCCGGGATTCGCCCCGGGTCAGCGCGCCATTGCGTTCGCCGCGTTCGATGCGGAACGCGATCCGGTCGAGCTGACGCTCAATCCCGGCCCCGCGCCCCGGCCCGCGCCCGCCCCAGTCGCCGACGGGCTGGGCGCTCGCCGGCATGGCGGCGGTAACGGCGGCCAGAGCGAGCGCCCCGGTGAACAGAAACTTGGTCATCGTTCGGTCTCCCTATTCCCAATGCCCGGCCGGTTTAGCGCGGCGGGGCTGGGCGGAGGCTGAACGCGGCCGTTATCCGCGGTTAAGCGAAGATCTCGGCCAGAAACCCGGTCAGCGCGGCAAAGGACCGCCGGTCGGCCGCCGCGTCATAGGCGAGGCCGGGGCCGGAGGCGGCCGGGTTGGTAAAGGCATGGCCGACATGGCCATAGGCATGAAGCTGCCAGTCCGCGCCGGCATCGGTCAGCTCGCGGGTGAGCCGCAGCACATCGTCGGGCGTCGCCAGCGGATCGTCCCAGCCATGGAGGACAAGCAGCCGGGCCGAAATCGGCGGCTGGATGCCCAGCCCCGGTGGCGCGAACACGCCGTGCAGCGACACCGCCCCCCGGATCGCATCGGTGCCGGTGCGGGCGATGTCGAGCGCGCAAAGCCCGCCAAAGCAATAGCCAATGACCGCGATCCGCGCCGCATCGACCCCGTCCAGCCCCTGCACGAACGCCAGCGCGGCGAGCAGCCGGGCGCGCAGCAACGCCCGGTCGGCGAGCAGCGCATCCATCTGCGCGCGCGCCGCGTCCGGGGCCAGATCGCGCTGCTCCTTGCCATAAACGTCGATCAGCACGGCCATATAACCAAGCCCGGCCAGCCGTTCCGCGACCTGCCGCTCAAGCGCGCTCGGGCCGCGGATGGTGGGCGCGATCATCACCGCCGGAAACGGTCCCGGCCCCTCGGGCCGGGCGACCGCGGCCTGGCAGATCAGCCCGCCAGCGGCATAATCGGCGGTCTCGATCACGCCCTGAGCTTCCAGCCCGAACGGAGCAGCGCGTAACATGCCGCCCCCATCAGCAGGTTGATGACGAGCAGAATGACCGCGCCCAGCATCACCGGCGAATCGGCATCGCCCAGAAAGCCGTAGCGAAAGCCCGAAATGACATAGAAAAACGGGTTGGCATGGCTGATCGTGCGGAACAGCGGCGACAGCGCCTCGACCGAATAGAAGGTGCCCGACAGCAGCGACAAAGGTGCGACGACAAAGTTGGTGACGGCGGCGGCATGATCGAACTTTTCCGCCCAGATCGACGTCATCACCCCCAGAAAGGCAAGGAACATCGAACCGAACAGCCCGAACCACAGCACCGCCCAGATGTGGCGCGGCATCACATGCACGCCCGGCCAGAACTGCATCGCCAGCCACACGGTCAGCCCGACCAGCACCGCGCGCGTCACCGATGCGCCGACCATCGCGGCCAGCAGTTCGCCATTGGACAGCGGCGGCATCAGATAATCGACGATCGTGCCCTGAATCTTGCCGACCAGCAGCGAGAAGCTGGAGTTGGCAAAGGCGTTCTGGATCATGCCCATGACGATCAGCCCGGGGGCGACGAAATCGGCAAAGCTGTGGCCGAGCACCATGCGCCCGCTGCCGCCCAGCGCGACCGTGAAGATCACCAGATAGAGCAAGGTGGTGATCGCCGGTGCCCAGATGGTCTGCAACTGCACCTTGAAGAAACGGCGCACCTCCTTCACATAGAGGGCGCGGAGCCCCGGCCAGTTGACGCGCCTGATCGACGCGACGCCGGGTGCGAGGCGAATTCCGGATTGGGACTGGTCAGCCATCGCGTGCTCGCCTATCGGCTCATGGCGTGATCCGCAAGGCGATGACCGCAAGGCATGGGCCGCAGGACAGTGGTTTTTGGGCGCAAGGGATAAAGATGGCCTGGACTGACGAACGCATCGAACAGCTGAAGTCGATGTGGGAAAAGGGCATGACCGCGAGCCAGATCGCCGAGGAACTGGGCGGCGTCAGCCGCAATGCGGTGATCGGCAAGGCGCATCGCCTTGGCCTCCAGTCGCGCCCCTCGCCCGTGCGCGACAAGGACAAGGGCACCGACAAGGATAGGGCCACCTACAAGGAAAAGGATCGCGCGCCTGCC
>DBAW01000062.1:4305-12563 GCA_002291855.1 Sphingomonas sp. UBA1000 | reverse complement strand
AGACAGCCCGAAATCATCCCGTTCGTGTGGCGCCGTAAAACGCCCTAAATCTTCGATAAGTTGGTGTTGCCAGTTAGGCGTATGGCATCCCCCACACTAAAAATGCTGCGGATCATCAACCTGTTCGGGATCGACCCAGGGCGGATGACTGCAAAGCTAATATGACGCATCCTCTGAAATATTTGGTCTAGGTTTGCACGTGCATCCACGGCAACTGGGAAAGCCACCCGTCGTCTTTGTTATTAGGCTCAATCACGGTTTGGCGTGATGCTATGGTCACGAGCACATTTGCAATCGAATGTTGCCAGCGGCGCGCTGCAGGGCGATTTCGCTCGTATGAGCACATTATTCTGATGGCGCGCTGTCCATATCTGGGACCGTCCAACCTATCGACAGCGCGTATATGTTCGATTAACCCTCTTGGAAACCAAGCCTATTTAAGAACGTTGCAACGATCCAAAGGGGGAAACAGAATGAGAGTGATGCGCGCCCTTATGCTCACAATGGCCGCGCTGAGCTTCTCGCAGCCTGCAAGAGCGAAAGCCTGGATCCTCAAAGCCGAAGGTGTGGTTACGGATCTCAACGTGACAAATGGGCTCACAAACAACGTGATCAGCCTGGGTGACACGATACAGCTCGAGATCCATTTCGACACCACTAGAGCACTCGCCGACGGCCCGGCAGCCAGCGGGCGAAACTTTAGCCGCTATGAGATCGCCGGTGCCAGGGCATCACTGACAGTTGGCAAGTTCTCGCGTAATTTCGAAGCAGGCGAAGCTCCGCTGCGCGTTTTTCTTGCCGATCAATTCGACTTAGGCGGCGGTCCGACCGACTATCAGTCATTCTCTGTATTAACCCCCACGAAAGGTGGCCCGCGCCCGTTCGGCCTCGGGGATGGCAACTACAATGAGTGGATGGAACTGCAAGCATTCGACGCCACTGGGACTCAGCGCTCAAACACGTCGATTGCAGATCTCGTTCCCACATCAACCTTCTTCAGCAGCGGGTTCAGTTACCAGTTCTTTGCCAACGGCCAGCAAAGCGGATCCATCATCGGCAACGTCCTGATCGCAAGCCGTTCATTCAGCTGGACACTCAGCTCCGGCCAGCCGGCAGCGATTCCCGAGCCCGCAGCATGGGCGCTGATGATTGTCGGTTTCGGCATGATCGGCACCGCTGCGCGCCGTCAGGCTCGCATGACCGTCTCGCTCGCATAGTTGATCCGCCCAGACTCGAAGCCGGCCCGGCAACAGATCGGGCCGGCTTCGTCAGCCGGCTAAAATCTCCAGCTCGCACCCGGACGCCACGGCTGCTCGAGGCTGTCGTTAAACATGACGTTTGAGCGTTCATGGCATCATCTCCCGGCGCGATGCGGGGATGCCCATCCATGCAGGTCTCGAAGCCGAAGTGCGGAGCCGCACAGCACCACGCATCCGCAGGGCGCCTTTACCAATCAACCCATTTAGCGGTATTTGGATACCCGTCAGCAAAGTGGCGCTTTTCTTGACTTTTCGCCCCTGGCTGGCCAAAGGGCTGCCTGCACGCGCCGTCCGGTTCCGGGCGGCGTCGTTCGTTTACACCGTACGTCCATTCAATGTTCGTCCATTCGCAGAGGTCATTGCCATGAAGGCGCTGATGAAGACGACCAAGTCGGCCACGCCGGCGACGGTCGAGAAGAAGTGGCATCTGATCGATGCCGAGGGCCTGGTCGTCGGCCGGGTCGCGTCGATCATCGCCAACATCCTGCGCGGCAAGCACAAGCCGAGCTTCACCCCGCATATCGACTGCGGCGACAATGTGATCGTGATCAACGCCGACAAGGTGCGGTTCACCGGTCGCAAGCTGACGCAGAAGGTCTATTACAAGCACACCGGCTATCCGGGCGGCCTGAAGGAATATCGCGCCGACAAGGTGCTGGGCGGCCGTTTCCCCGAGCGCGTCCTTGAAAAGGCGGTCGAGCGGATGATCCCGCGCGGCCCGCTCGGTCGTCAGCAGATGCGCAACCTGCGCATCTTCGCCGGTCCAAACCACAGCCATGAGGCGCAGAATCCGCAGATTCTCGACGTTGCCTCGATGAACCGCAAGAACAAGGTGGGCGCATAATGTCCGACACGCGTCAGTCCCTCGCCGATCTGGGCTCGATCGCCCAGGGTATCGCCACCGCGCCTGCCGGCGACGCGCCGGCCCAGCCGACCCAGCCCGCCGCCCCGCTGCGCGAACAGCAGCTGGACAAGCAGGGCCGCGCCTATGCGACCGGCCGCCGCAAGGATGCCGTCGCCCGTGTCTGGCTGAAGCCGGGCAGTGGCAAGATCATCGTCAACGGCCGCGATCAGACGATCTATTTCGCGCGCCCGACGCTGCGTCTCGTCATCAACCAGCCGTTCGACGTGGCCGAGCGCCGCGACCAGTATGACGTGATCGCGACCGTCAAGGGCGGCGGGCTTTCGGGCCAGGCCGGTGCGGTCAAGCACGGCATCGCCCAGGCGCTGACCCGCTACGAGCCGGCGCTGCGCTCGGCGGTCAAGGCCGCCGGCTTCCTGACCCGCGACCCGCGCGTCGTGGAGCGCAAGAAGTATGGCCGCGCCAAGGCGCGTCGCAGCTTCCAGTTCTCGAAGCGCTGACGCTTCTGCCCCTTGGGGCATGGCCGAAATCAGGGGTCCCGGACATGGTCCGGGGCCCCTTTTTTCATGGCCGCGCGCCGCCGGATGCGGCAGCGAACCGCGCAATATCGCGCCATTTCGGATCGAACCGGGGCATTTTTGC
Organism: Sphingomonas sp. UBA1000; assembly: GCA_002291855.1. Taxonomy (GTDB): domain Bacteria; phylum Pseudomonadota; class Alphaproteobacteria; order Sphingomonadales; family Sphingomonadaceae; genus Sphingomonas_B. The sequence goes on along the minus strand of DBAW01000062.1, from coordinate 9,800 downwards.
ATTGCACCGCAGCGGCTTGGCGCAGCTTTGTTACCCATGTCCCGCAACGGGACGTGGGCCATAAACATACGTTTAAGACTTGATTAACCTTTCCGACACGGCATTGTCATCGACATGCGACCGCATGGGGTCGGTCGCTCAGCGGGTCGGTGTCCATTCCCCCGGCGGGGCCTGGGTGTCGTCAGCGCTGCCTCACACCAAGGGGGTTTTGTAATGTCGTATAAGGTTATTGGCCTGCTCGGCGCCGCCGCGCTCGCCTTCCCGATGGCTGCTCAGGCGCAGGTCGGCCCGAAGATCCAGAGCGGCAGCTCGAACGGTCTCAGCTGGACCGCGCAGAGCCGCATCGTCGGCACCGGTTCCACCGCCACGCTCGCCAGCGGCGGCAGCACGCTCAACGTGGCCCCGATGCCGCAGCGCTCGGGCGTCGTCGCGCTGATCATGGACTATGGTCCCGGCGGCTCGTTCATCTGCACCGGCTCGCTGCTGCCTGACCGCCGCTCGATCCTGACCGCCGCGCACTGCGTGTCGGACGGGGCCGGCACCGAAGGTCCGCGCACCACCACGGCGTGGTTCTATGGCGGCAACAACCCCGACACCATCGTGTCGAACAACCCGGTCGATTCGGTCGCGCGCACCGCGATCGGCATCTCGGTCAACCAGAACTACACCGGCGAAGTCATCGACCAGAACGACATCGCGATCATCCGCCTGGGCGAAGACGCGCCGATCTGGGCGACCTCGTACGAACTGGACCTCGGCCCGGATCTGACCGGCCGTGACTTCACCGTCGCCGGCTATGGCCGTCGCTCGGACGCCGGCGGCAATGTCGGCGCCAATCTCGGCACCGGCCGCCTGCGCGAAGGCGACAACCGCATGGACTTCCGGTTCGGCGACGCCGATTTCGGCGGCTTCTGGACCGACCGTGACGCCAGTGGCGAGAACTTCTTCGGCAGGGCCGAAGTGGAATATTCCTATGTGTCGGACTTCGACAACGGCCTCGCGGCCAATGACGCCTCGTGCCGCCTTGCGGTCAACGGTCTCGGCGTCGCGTCGAGCGCGAAATATTGCGACCTCGGCCGCGGTGCGCGCGAAGTCAGCGTCGCCGGCGGCGACTCGGGTGGCCCGCAGTTCGGTGCCGATGGCCGGATCATCTCGGTCACGTCCTACGGCCTGAGCTTCGGCCCGGCTTTTGGCGACATTGGTGGTGGCCTCAACAGCTCGTTCGGTGAGCTGAACGGGTTCGTGCCGCTCTACATCCATCGCCAGTTCCTGGCCGATGCGGTGCCGGAGCCGGCGACCTGGGGCATGATGATCCTGGGCTTCGGCATCGTCGGTGCCGGCATGCGCGCCCGCGCGCGCAAGGTCAGCTTCGCCTGATCTTTGCCTGATCGAAGAAAATGGCCCCGTCCTGCACGCGCAGGGCGGGGCCTTTTCATTTCCGCTGCCGGCTGTGCCCGACGGACTGCCTGAAGGTTGCTGACAGCTTCAGGCCGGATCGGGCACGCCCGCGTGCCGGCCGGCAATCGGTGCCACCGGATCCCCCGGCCCGGGCGGCTCTGCATCTTCGGGCACGCGGTCGATCATCATGTCGGCCTGCCGGACCTCGCCCAGCGTGCGCACCCGCACCTCCAGCCCGCCGCGCCCGATCCGCAGTTCGTTGAAGCTGGGCGGGGTCGAGCGCAGCCGCTGCGACAATGTGCCCGCGCCGATCATGCGGATCGGGCCTGCGGGCGTCAGCTTCACCAGATCGAACGGATCATGGACATGTCCGGTCAGCACCGCCGTCACCCCGGCGGCGGCGAGCGCGGTCAACGCCCGCTCCCCGCCCCGGGTCAGCGCCCGGCCCCTGGTGTTCGCCTCGACCAGCGGATGATGGGCGGTGACCAGCACCATTTGCGGGTCGGACAGCGCGCCGATGGCATCGAGCGTGTGGCGCAGCGCCGCCGGGGTGACGCACCCCTTGGACCAGTCGAGCCGCCACTGCGCCCGCGCTGTGGTCTTGAGCGGCACCAGCGAGACGCCGGGCAGATCGATCTCGCGCTCGACCAGCCGTTCGATCCGGCGGATGCGGCGATAGGGGGCCGCGAATCGTTCGATCAGGTTGAAATAGGGCAGATCGTGATTGCCGACCTCGACCGTCACCGGCGCGGCAAGCGACAGGATATAATCACAGGCGGCGGCGAACTCGCGGTGGCGGGCGCGCATCGTCAGGTCGCCGGTGATCGCCACGGCGTCGGGGCGTTCGGCCGCGACCCGCTCCCGGAACCAGTCGATCGCCTGCACATCCTCGCGCCCGAAATGCAGATCGCTCACATGAAACAGCCGGTGCATGGCCTCTCCCCTGCCCGATCGACCCCCGCCATGGCAACGCGGGAACAATCGCATCGGCCCGGACTTTCTCTGTTCGCCGCGCACGGTTAAAGGGAGTTTGATGTCCAGACCGACCATTCTCGTGACCGGCGGGGCCGGCTATATCGGCAGCCACGCGGTGCTCGCGCTGCTCGACGCCGGCTATCCGGTGATCGTGCTCGACACGCTCGTCACCGGATTTGACTGGGCGGTCGATCCGCGCGCGACGCTGATCGTCGGCGACATTGCCGATTCCGCGCTGGTGGCAGAGGTGCTGCGCGCACATGACATCCGGGCGATCATCCATTTCGCGGGATCGATTCTGGTCGCGGAGTCGGTGACCGACCCGCTCAAATACTATCGCAACAACACCGCCGCCTCGGCGAGCCTGGTCGATACCGCGCTCAGGGCCGGAGTCCGCCATCTGCTGTTTTCATCGACGGCTGCAACCTATGGCCAGCCGCCGGTCTCACCGATCCCCGAAACCGCGCCGACGGTGCCGATCAATCCCTATGGCCGGTCGAAGCTGATGACCGAACAGATGCTGGCCGATGTCGCGCGCGCGCACCCGCTGAATTACTGTGCGCTGCGCTATTTCAACGTCGCCGGGGCCGATCCGCAGGGCCGGTCGGGCCAGTCGAGCGCGGTCGCCACCCATTTGATCAAGATCGCGGCCGAAGCGGCGATCGGCCTGCGCGACCGGATCGCGGTGTTCGGCAGCGATTATCCGACCGCCGATGGCACCTGTGTGCGCGACTATATCCATGTCAGCGATCTGGCCGCCGCGCATCTGCACGCGCTCGAACGGCTGATGACGGTGCCGGATGAGAATATGGTGCTCAACTGCGGCTATGGCCGGGGATTTTCGGTGCTGGAAGTGCTCGATGCCGTCGACCGGGTGACCGGCCGGGCAATCCCGCGCGTAATGGCCGAGCGCCGCCCCGGCGATCCGCCCGAGCTGGTTGCCGACAATCGCGCGATCCTCGCCACCTTGCCCTGGCGACCCGCGCATGACGATCTGGAGGCGATCATCGCCGATGCCATCGCATGGGAAGAAAGGTTGGCTGCGCGCCGGGCCGGCAGGGCGGCGGCCTGACGCCTGTTCAATGACGGAAAACGCGCAGGATCAGGGCGCTGACGCCGGCGACAGCCGGATCACATGCAGCGGCTCAAGCTGGCGGACCGAGCGGGCGGCGCGGGCCTCGCCGGGCGCGACAAGCCGGAACGGGCCGTCCTGCCCGGTCAGCGCCTTCCCGTCGCAACGATCCGCGACCATCACCGGGCGGTTGCCGAGCAGCGGGTCCAGCTCGCCCGCGCTGAATGCCACGCTGTAACCGTCGCGCCCCTCGGCCAGCACGATCAGCCGCAGCGCGTCGCCGCGCAGTTGCGGCCCGGCAGGCAGGCCGAGCCGCGCCAGCAGATCGGCGAGCCTGACCCCGTCACAACTTTGCGCCCGGCCATGGGCGGTGAACTGCGCCTGATGACGCGGCAGCCCGGCCAGCAGCGCGGCATTGACGGAGTGGGTGGCGACGGGATGGCTGGCCGGCATCTCCGCCGCCCCGGCACTGGCCGAGGCGGCGATCAGGCCGAGAAGCGCACCCAGCGCGCCAAGCCCGGCCACGACCTTATTCCAGCTCCAGAATCACCGCATCGACGGCCAGGCTGTCGCCCGGCTTGGCCGACACCGATTTGACCACACCGGCCTTTTCGGCGCGCAGGATGTTTTCCATCTTCATCGCCTCGACCACGGCCAGCGGCTGCCCCGCCTCGACCCGGTCGCCGGGGCCGACATGCAGGGCCGACAACAGGCCCGGCATCGGGCAGAGCAGATATTTGGACAGATCGGGCGGCACCTTCTCGATCATGTGCCGGCCCAGTGCCGCGACATGCGGCCGCCAGACATCGACCAGATGGCTGGCGCCGCGCGCCGTCAGCCGCAGGCGGCGGCCCTGACGCGCGATCTTGACGCTCAGCGGCGCGCCGTCGACCATGCCTTCGAACAGCCGCTGGCCGGGCTGCCACTGGCCGTCAATCACCAGCGCCGGGCCGTCGCCGATCCGCGCGGTCAGCGCCCCGTCGGCAGCGGCCAGCGTCACCGCCAGTTCCTGCCCGGCGATCCGCACGATCCGCGTGTCGCCGGCCGGCGGCGCTTCGCCCATCCGGCCGTCGATCGCGCCCGCCCGGCCGTCAGTCTCGATGCCGATCATCGCCGCCACTGCCGCCAGCGCGCCGATCAGCGCCTCCGCAGCCGGCGCGCCGCGGAACCCGTCGGGATATTCCTCGGCGATGAAGCCGGTGGTCAGCCGCCCGTCGCGGAAACGCGGATGCTGCATCAGCGCCGACAGGAAATCGATGTTATGGCCCAGCCCCTCAATCTCGAACCGGTCGAGCGCGGCGATCTGGCGGTCGATCGCCTCGGCACGGCTGTCGCCCCAGGTGATCAGCTTGGCGATCATCGGATCGTAGAAGATCGACACCTCGCCGCCCTCGGCGACGCCGTCATCGACGCGCACGCCCGCGCCCTCGGCAGGCGGACGGTAACGCACCAGCCGCCCGGTCGACGGCAGGAAGCCGCGATAGGGATCCTCGGCATAGACGCGGTTTTCGATCGCCCAGCCGGTCAGCCTGACATGATCCTGGGTGAAGCCGAGCGGCTCGCCCGCGGCAACGCGGATCATCTGCTCGACCAGATCGAGCCCGGTCACGCATTCGGTGACCGGATGTTCGACCTGAAGCCGGGTGTTCATTTCGAGGAAATAGAAGCTCTTGCCGGTGGTATCGGCCCCTGAGACGATCAGCTCGACCGTCCCGGCGCTGAAATAGCCGACCGCGCGGGCCAGCGCGACCGCCTGTTCGCCCATCGCGCGGCGCATCTCCGGCGTCACGAAGGGCGACGGCGCTTCCTCGACCACCTTCTGGTGGCGGCGCTGCACCGAACATTCGCGCTCGCCCAGATAGACGATGTTGCCATGCTGGTCGCCCAGCACCTGGATTTCGATATGGCGCGGGCTTTCGATGAACTTTTCGATGAACACCCGGTCATCGCCAAAGCTCGCCAGCCCCTCGCGCTTGGTCGCCTCGAACCCCTCGCGGACATCCTGTTCGGAATAGGCAAGGCGCATGCCCTTGCCGCCGCCGCCGGCCGA